>CAMNHG010000085.1 GCA_946539105.1 uncultured Clostridia bacterium
ACTTTCTGCACCGAAACTTGCTCGAAATCCTGCTCATTTTCAGTCCTTCGGAGTTTTGACGGAGCAGATTTTTGTCTGACCGCGGCAAAACCACAGCGAACCCTGACGGGTTCGCGAGGATTTTAACAATGGGCAGGCGGAAATATGCCCGTCAAAACCACGGTTCGGATTATTGCAGTCACCCTAAGTATGGAGAAACTTTCGGTAAACGGTATCGAATATCAAATCATCAAATTGCTTGGCAAGGGAAAAGGCGGCTATTCCTACCTCGCCAAACGCGAGAAAAAACAAGTTGTACTGAAGCAGATCCACCATGAGCCGTGCGATTACTACACCTTCGGCAATAAAATCGAAGCGGAACGGAACGACTATCAGCGGTTGCTGAACGTGAATATCCGAATTCCGAAGATGCTTGATATCGATATGGAAAACGAGTGCCTCGTCAAGGAATATATCGACGGCGATACGGTATTTGATATGGTCAAAAATGATGTATCGGTTGAAGCCTATCTGCCGCAGGTGTGTGAGATGGCGCAGCTTGCCAAAAATGCGGGACTGAATATTGATTACTTCCCAACGAATTTTGTCGTTCAAAGCGGCTTGCTCTATTATATCGACTACGAGTGCAACAGCTATATGGACGAATGGAGCTTTGAAAACTGGGGAGTCAAATACTGGTCGAAAACACCGGAGTTTGAAGAATATTTAAAACACAATTAAGGACGCACAATTAAGGAGAAACTTTTTTGAAAAACAAATTCAAAAAGGAAATTGTTTGTTAGACGGGAGGTCTGACGAACAGTCTTAAGGTAAAAGATTTCTTTGTTGTATTTTTATAAAAATCAGAGTAAACCTGCGAAAAAACAGCCTGCCGACCGTATGATCGGCAGGCTTGTGCTCATTGATAAATTATTTCATTATTTACGATTTCTTCCGCACGATTGCGAATATTGTTCATTCTCGCAACCTATAATATCTGATTATCTGCTTTGAGCTGTTCGGTTACGCCTTCCTGTTTGGCAAGCTGTTTCACAAGCCTGTCGAACATTTTATTTGCTTCTTCATCAATATCGGCGAGGTATAAAGAAGTTGAGACAATGATTATTCTTGAAGAGTTTTATTACGGAAATATCAGCATTAAGGTGACCATAAATAGTTTGGAGCCTGCCGTCAAAAACTTTGACGCTTCCTGTTTTACATAGTTCTATTGATTTTTTTCGTGATAATAGCTATAATTATTTCAGCTATATTATCTCTTCTGAAGTTGAATTGCTCTGCTAAAACAAAGCATCGGAAAAAGCGGTTAAACCTGCTCCGGGGGATTCCGTCGATAACGCTGAGGTTTGCGGGCTGTTCATAAAACTCTACAACGATATGGAAGAATGAACCATGCCGTTTGCGCGAAACAAAATCCATATCAACAATTCCGTGTAACGGACAGACCGATACTTTTTAATACTGCCATGCATTTGGAGGAAAATGATGAATTTCAGCAAAACACAAAACAATGAAAATGATTTATATAACGCAAGATGGATACTTTATCATTTGTTCAAGCACCCTTTGTTTGAAACGACTGACAAAGCAAGCGAATCACTGAGAATTTGCCAGCTCGGACTCGGAGAATACGGGAAAATGTTTTTAAGCACAGCACTGCAATGCGGGCAGATAGTGGGAAAGCACCTTGAAATCGATGTTTTTTCCAAGAGAATAAAGTCCGAAAAAAAGCATTACCTCGACACATGTCCCGCGCTAAAGGATTTTTTTGACATTGACGCCGAAAAACCTTCCGACGGCAATTACGGCTCGCTGAACTTTAAAGAAGTTGAATTTTCGGACAGTCGAGATAACAATAACAGCGATAAATTGATGCACTGCGCCTTCGGCGATAACAAAAGCCGACCTTTGCGCTGCAACTACATTTTCATTGCGCTTGGCAGCGACAGTCTAAACCGTGAGATCGCAAAGCAATGCGCCTCATTGAAGCCGGGATGTCCCATATGCTATGCTGTAGAAGAACCCGGTGACGAGGATATGGAACAAGATAAGCTGTACCCCGTTTATACGGACAATACCGCCGACACCCGGCTGAAGCGCGAAATAGACCGCATGGCATTCAACTGTCACCTTACATGGAAGCAGGATTTGAACGTTGATATTGAAACCGAAATGAAACGGTTTAAGGAAGATTACAACTACTACTCCTGTGTTTCAAATATTATTTCCATTCAATCAAAACTTTACGGAGTCGATCTCGAGTTTGACGCCGACCTAATACTCAAGCCAAACGATATTTATGACGTTGCAGAGCTGTTTAACAGCAGCATAAGCAGCGTGTACCGCGAACAGCTGATCTGGATCGAACACCGCAGATGGGTCGTTGAAAAGCTGGTGCTCGGGTATACCAAAATGACCGTCAATGAATGCGTTCCGGGCAGAACACACGACCTCAGCGCAAAAAAGCATATTTGTCTGGTAAAAAGCACGCCCAAAAGCGTTTTGCCCTCCGATGACTTTAGCAGTCACGATCCGTGGGAGAATATAAGCAGAGATCATCTTGATGAACTTGATAAAGTATCGTACGATTTACAGCAGCACTGGGAAACCGAGTCAGCCGTAAACCAAGACCAACATCTGCTCAGCTCGGAATTGATGGCTCGAATCCGTTCGTTCGGCGCTGATGACCTCAAATCCGCCTCCTGCTTCAGCGAGTGGTTCAACTGTATGATTGATATTCTCGGAAAAAAGCGACCGGCGGCAAAGAAATATCATCTGTTAAAGGATAAATACATCGGAACGCTTCCGAACAATAAGGTCGAATCGGCAAAAAGGAGTATCCGTCAATTCGAAAACCTGTTCCTGCCGTTTGCGGAAAGGCTGCTTTTCCGTAACTTTAAAGCGTATGATACCGATTTGGTGGACAAGATTCCGTTTATTCTCACCTTTCACGCCGACCTCTGTTTGGTCGCAGCGATACTGCCTGATGACAAGTGCCAGGTTTATGAAATGATCGGAGCGGCAATCTTGCTCAATCCCCGCAAGCTATGTTTCGTTTATCCCGAAACATCACAAGCTAAAGACGTGGAAAAACGCGCCGCTCTGCGAAAAAGGATCAGGCAACTGTTAGCATCCAAAAAACTGCAAACAACCATTGAGAGCGATACCATCGAACAGGTTTCCCGCAACCCCGAGAGGCTTTCGAGCGGCTGCACACAAACAGTGCTTCAGGTTCCGTCGAAGAACTGTTCCGATTCTCAGCTGAACGATTTTCGGAAGGCTGTCCCCGAAAGCTGGGGAATCATCAGCATTGACACCGCAAAAATGAGCGTGACAACACACCGCGGTCGAAACGGATTTGCCTATATTAATAAGCATTGTTATCTTACCGCGCTTGATTTGGCTCAGTTCAGCAATGCGCAAGGCGAAAGCGTTCACCCTGAATTCTCTAAAGACATTGATGAGCTTTGGAAGCTGTTCATAAGCAATAAAGAGGAATGGAAGAAGCTTTGCGGCACACTCAAAAAAACCAATCAAACTGAATGTGTTCTGGAAGGAGCTCTTAACAAAAGCCCAAACAGCGGCGAACAACTTTCTTATCTGCTGCCGGACGCCTGCTATGAAACCGTTCGGCAAATACAAAACTTTTTGATCGTAAATAAACTTGCGGTTACAGAGAATTTCATTTACGATTTCTCTTACAGCTCCAATTCGTTTATGCTCACGGTAAGCGGCGTCAGATCAAACAGCAGCGATCAGAATAATTCGGATCAAGCCGCGTTTTTCAATCAGATCTTTTCTTATCCGTATGCGCTGTCGCGTGTTGAACAATGGGATCTTTTCACGATACCCAACCGAACCGCACGAGTGACACCAAAGCACAGCTGCACGGTCAACAAAATCAAAAATGACGCCGACAGAATCGCCAATATGACGCTTCGCGGACAATTGTTATCCAATGCCGGTGCCAACGGCAGAACCCCGATCGACCTCGCCTATACAATATCCTCTGAATACCGCGACAAGGTTGAACAGTTGATAAAACTGTTGAGCCAAAACGGAACCGTTGAGCAGGGCTGTATTATGATCTCGAAAAATCATCTGAACCGTCATGGAAAAGAGGATTTCACACTGAAGATCGACTGTTACGTTCGCGGCGTCAAAAGCACTTTCTCAAATTTTTTTGATCTTGTATTCAAAAACGCCAATTTACTGAAGCATGTTTCGGATTGGAAAGTGAAGGTAACCGACCGGGCAGGACAAGCAATTGCCTCCCCTCAATCGCTTTCGGTAAAAAAAGCAACGCTTCCCAACGAATGTGAGCCTCTGCTTAGAAAGCTGAATGAGAAAGGGTTTATCCGCGATTATCATAATGACAAAAACGGCAAAAAAAGCTTTAGCTATGCCACCTCAGATATTCGTCATATGCTGACAAACGAAGGTTTTGTGTTTGAAATCCGCCTCTATAACATCTTGAAGAACAGCAACTTATTTGATGAGGTTGTCAACGGCTTCACCATTTATTGGCAAGATAAGCACGAATTCGATTTGGTTGTCACAAAGGGTATGCAGACCGCCCTGATCGAATGCAAGGCAACAAACGAGCTGTCCGACAGGTTCTACAGCAAGCTGCGGAGCTTTGACTATGGCGTAAACTGCAAAAAAATCATAGCGGCTTATACCCTTGACAATGCGAAAAACCAAAGATTGATCGAGCGCAATTCAGATATCATCACGGTTTATAAACGCGAAGATCTGGAAGATTTCGGCAAAACGCTGAAAAAAATATTTGACGGCGATTATCCTGAGCCGTAATGTAAAAAACGCTTTCAGGGGATTTTTCCCTTGAAAGCGTTTTTGTACTGTTTGTTATTTTTCGATCCGGTAACAAAGTTTCCTGCAGCGACGAAATCCTTTCAATTTTTTAAGGGTCTTGCCTATAGAAATCAATCCGCGCATTGCAGATTATTGATCTTGATTGCGTAACAGTCAAGATTTTTTATGATTATATCATAGTATCACAGTAAATGCAAGTTGTTTTAGTTTGTCGGCACATCTTAAACACATCTAAGATGAAATGCAGTTGTTGGTGAAAGCGCTCTGCTTATTTGTTCGTTCACCATGCTCATTCAGATACCATGCCACGCCTCCCCAGCGACCGTCCGGTGATATGAGAATATATCCATACTGATCTCATTTGCGTTTTATTCGGATTCCTCCGGGGGAAAATCATTAATTATGTTTTCTAAGTCAATAATACTCTTTTCGAGTTCAATAATGTTTTTGATTTCTTCGACGAGACGTGGGTAACGAGGGTTATCGGGGCACTGTGCCGACAGCTGCTGACAAATATCCAATGCTTTTTCCAAAAAGTTAAGATCTGATGAAACACACCCGATATTGTAGTATGAAATAGCTAAATCATCATAGCTCTGCAAGGTTTTTGTTTCGTCCGCTAAAGCTTCACGGATAGTCAAACTCTTGCGGTATAAGTCTTCCGCTTCGCTTAGCTTACCCTGCGATTCTGCAGTTTCGCCTAAATTGTTGTATTTGGCCGAAAGATCGCGGAGTGATTGAACAGTACTCGTTTCTTCCGCCAAGTCTTCGTCAATATCCAGATCCTCGTGGTACCATTCCTCTGCCTCGCTCAGCTTGCCCTGCGATTCAACGGTATTAGTTTCTTCCGCCAAGGCTTCTCTAAGAGCCAGTCCCTTGCGGTACCAATCCTCTGCTTCACTAAGCTCGTCTTGAGCTTCTGCGATTCTACCTAAATTGTTATAGCTGATCGAGAGATCGCGTCGTGATTCAACGGTATTCGTTTCTTCCGCCAAGGCTTCTCTAAGAGCCAGTCCCTTGCGGTACCAATCCTCTGCTTCACTAAGCTCGTCTTGAGCTTCTGCGATTCTACCTAAATTGTTATAGCTGATCGAGAGATCGCGTCGTGATTCAACGGTATTCGTTTCTTCCGCCAAGGCTTC
>CAMNHG010000086.1 GCA_946539105.1 uncultured Clostridia bacterium
ACAACGCTTACGCTGTTCATAAGCGCGTCGGGCATAAAGCTGCCGAAATCAAAATCGTTTATCTTAAACACGTTGGCTACAAGTGTGTTGACGCCCAAATACGCAAGCGAAAGCGCGTTTATTGAGAGCACAACGCCGATGATTGTCGCGAGGGTTTTGTTTCTGATGCCCACCGCGAAGAAAAGCAGAATTGAGCTGAGTGCCATCGACATAAACCACTTTAGCAAAAGTGTTAGTATTCCGCTCATAACCGCCGCGTCAACGGTAATTTGACCCGCAATTAAGGTTCCGAGAAGGCTTGAAAGTACGCCTGCGATGAAGAAAATCAGGTTGTGGATTCCGATAACGATGAATTTTGAAATTACTATTTTTCCTCTGTCGCCAACCTGTCCGGCGATGTTCTTGATATATCCGCCCGAAAAATCAAGCGACATAAACGATACTGCCGATATGAAAACGATTAGCATCAAAAACATAAAGCTAAACGGCTGTGAAAGCAGCGACGACATAGGCGTAGGCGGAATCGGCATACCCGGCATTATCAGCTTTGTAATCAGCGGCGTGCCTATGGAAATGATTAAGTTTGCCGCAAAGGCAATCGAGAGTAATACAATAAACAGCTTTGAAGTTCTGAGCTTGTACCACTCCATTTTAATTAAGTTCATCATTTTCTCTTTCCCCCTGTAAGGCTGAGGTAGTAGTCCTCAAGCGAAATATTTGTTTTGTGAAGCTCGTTTACCTCAAGTCCGCCGTTTACGAGCGTTTTGTTAATCTCGGCGGTTCTGTCAAGACATTCGTTGATTCTGATTTTGTCGTCCTTAATATCAACATCGCCGATACCCATTGACTTTATCATCTCAACCGCCTTGGCGTTGTCGCTTGTATGTACCGTAACATATCTTCCGCAGCGTTGTTCAAGCTCCTCGCTTGTAAACTCGTCAATCAGCTCGCCGTTGTTGATAATTCCGTAGGAATCAGCGAGCTTTCCGAGCTCATCGAGGATATGACTTGAAATCATAATCGTGATTTTCTTTTCGTCCCTGAGCCTTTCAAGGGTTTCTCTGACCTCGGCAATACCCTGAGGGTCGAGTCCGTTAATCGGCTCGTCAAGAACGATGAACTTCGGGTCTCCCGTCAGTGCCAGGGCGATACCCAAACGCTGGCGCATACCGAGCGAGAACGAGCCCGCGGGCTTTTTGCCGGTGTAGGAAAGTCCGACAATATCCAAAAGTCCGTTAACATATTCCTTTTTGTAGCAGCCCATTGCTATGCACTTGATTTTGATATTGTCAAACGCCGAGCGGTTCGGGTAAATTCCGGGGCTTTCAATCAGCACGCCGATTCCGTTTTTATCCTCGCCGTTGTACTTAAAGCTGCCCTCGGTGGGGCTTGAAAGACCGCTGAGCATTCTCATAATTGTTGTTTTGCCGGCTCCGTTTCTGCCGATAAGTCCGTAAATCTTACCCTCGGGAATGTGAATGTTAATGTTTCCCGCGGCGATTTTGTCGCCGTATTTCTTCGTGAGATTGTCGGTTGTTAAAATGTATCTCATAAAATTCTCTCCTTTTTCAGATTGCAAATACAGTATAACATACAAACCCTAACAAAACACTTACAAATTTTTTCAAAAATACAAAAAGCCAAGCGGTTTCGCGCCGCTTGGCTTTAGGTTATTTAATATATGAATTTAGAATTTTACGCTATGGTTCGACATAACTGCTCGCAACGTCTGACCATGGACCTTGGTTTCCGTTTGCGTCTATTGCCGCAACCTGAACATAGTAGGTTGAGTTGCCGTAATATGAGGTCAGTCTAAGCTCTGTTCCTGTAACGTAGGCGTATGTAAATCCGCTCTGCCAGTTTGTTTTATATGCAACACGGTATCTTACCGCTCCGGTTACCGGACGCCAGTCGGTGTCAAAACCGTTTTGATATTCTCCGCAGAACCAAATCTCGGGCTTTGCGAGGGTTGAGCCGTAGGAGGCTGTTTTTACTTCCGACCAGGGACCCGCGAGGCTTCCGTTAAGCGGACATACCTGAACCTGATAAATCGCGCCCTTTGTTGGGTTTGGAACGTTAAAGTAACGCGCTGTGGTTGTGCGGTAGTTCCACGCGGAATCGGTTGAACGCTTGAACGCAACCTTGTAAGCTGTCGCACCCTTTATGGCGTTCCAGTTGATGTTCAGGCGGCTTGCGTTAATGTTCATATTTGTAATAGTCGGTCTGAACAGCGTGGTGATTGTCTTCATATTGCTCCACTGAGCATATGCCGCGCTCTTGCCGTTTGAGTAGTACGGTCTGATCTGATAATAATACATCGCGCCGCCTACAACGTTCCTGTCGGTAAAGCTGGTGCCCGACACATAATAGTATGTATAATTCTTGTCTGTTGACCTTTTCTTTGCTACAGCGTAGCCGTTTGCTCCGAGCGCGGAATCCCATTTAACGGTTACAGTGCCGTTTGAGTTATAGGCGGTGCTGTAAAGATTTGTTCCGCGAACGTGGGTCATTGTTGTTGGCTTTGTAATTCCGCAAAGTCTGTTGTTGCCGTCAATAGAACGAACCTGAATATAATACAGATCCCCCCAATCAAGATATGTCAGGTACATATAATTGAGATTACCCGAAGTTGTGTCCCAATACCATTCGTCGTCCCATACGCTCTTGTAATATACTCTGTATTTTGCAGCTCCGGCGGCTCTTGTCCAAGTTACATAAAAGCCGGTTCCGCTGTTCTGGACACGTACATTTGTAGGAGCAGCTGCGACGCCCAGTACAGTAATTGTAATTGACGCGGTTTGGGTGTTTACATTATTGTTGTTGTCAAAGGTTCTCAGAGTGATTGTGATTTTAGATACGCCGGTTTTTTTAGCGTAAACATTTGCTCCACCCTTGCCGTCGCTGTACGCTGCTACAACAGACGGATTCGAACTGGTTACAACTGCCGAAGCGATGTTGCTGTAATACGGAGTAATATAGTATGTTTCTGAGTCACCGACATACATGGTGGCTGTTTGACCTACGCCGATTTCCTGGCCTTTATCCTCGGCGGCAGAAACCGAAATTGCCGACATACCGACCACGGCTGTGCTCAAAAGCATAACCAAAGCAAGTGCAACGGCTAAGATTTTTTTGCTGTTTTTCATTGGTAATCCTCCTTTGTGTTATCTATAATTAGATATACTAATTATATCTTACAATATTTAACAAGTCAATGCACAAAAACAAAAAACAGCAAATTTATTTAATTTTTTTGTGTATTATTTTGCAAAACAACTCAAAAATCAATGCACTGTCGTTGCAACTTGCAAAAAGGCTGTCAGCGCGAGTGCCGACAGCCCAATGTTAATTTGTTAAATTTTTATCAATCAAGAAAAGCCGCGCCGATAATTCCGGCGTCGTTTGCAAGCGAGCAGGTGCACAGCTTTGTCTGCTTGTCGTTGTGCTTGGTGTAGCGTTCCTCCTCAATAATCTTTCTGAGGGGACTGAGCAGGTTTTCGCCCTGGTTTGAAATTCCGCCGCCGATGCACAGCACGTCGGGCTGGAAGATATTGATGATGTTTACAAGGCCTGTCGCGAGGTAGCCGAAGTACTCATCGAGAACCTCCTGAGCGTCGGGATCGCCTGCTGCCGCAGCGTCAAAGGCGGTTTTGCCGTTAACCTTGTTGATGTCGCCGTCGCACTGCTTTAGCATATAGCTGTAGTCGAGCTTACCAGAGAGAATTTTCTGCTTTGTCAAGTTGATAAGACCTGTCGCTGAAGCGTAGGCCTCCCAGCAACCCTTTCTTCCGCAGCCGCACTCCTTGCCGTCCTTTACGATTACCATATGGCCGAGCTCCGCGCCGGCGTAGTTTGAACCGCTGTAGATTTTGCCGTCAATGATAATTCCGCCGCCTACGCCTGTGCCGAGTGTGATGGCAACGGCGTTTTTCGCGCCCTTCGCGCTTCCGGCAAGGTATTCGCCGAGTGCCGCCGCGTTTGCGTCGTTCTCAATAATAACCTTTGTGTTGAGCCTTTCCTCCATCATCTTGACAACTTCCCAGTTGTGGAAGAACAGGTTAGCCGAATACTCGATTACG
Organism: uncultured Clostridia bacterium; assembly: GCA_946539105.1. Taxonomy (GTDB): domain Bacteria; phylum Bacillota; class Clostridia; order Oscillospirales; family Acutalibacteraceae; genus Ruminococcoides. The sequence goes on from CAMNHG010000086.1 coordinate 4,080, forward strand.
CCGGTTTTGGGGTTAACAGCTCCCGGTACGCCTATACCGATGCTCTCAACATCCTCCATTGTAATACCTGCTTTAGCCACAGCTTTTTTGGCAACCTCAGCCATACTGTCACAAATCTCGCTTTCGGGACGCGGAACATTTGTCTTGCAGCTTGCTCTCGCCACAATCTTATAATCCTTGTTTACCAAGCCCGCGACGATGTTTGTACCGCCGAGGTCAATACCTAATCTATACATAACAACACTCCTTTGTTTTATTAGTTGTAATCATAATAACATAAATTTTCGAGTAAATCAATAAAAAATAAGTATATTTTGACAAAAAATCTATAACAAAAAAGCAGGGGCAGTCAGCGACCGTCCCTGCAAAGGATTTATTATGAGAAATTGTATGAATAGTTGGGGGCTTCCTTGGTGATTTGAATGTCGTGCGGATGGCTTTCTCTGAGTCCTGCGCCCGAGATATGAACAAAGCGGGCTTTCTCGTGGAGCTCGGCGATTGTAGCGCAGCCGGTGTAGCCCATGCCTGCCTTTAGGCCGCCCATAAGCTGATAAACCGTGTCTGAGAGGAGTCCCTTGTAGGGCACTCTGCCCTCAACGCCCTCAGGAACAAACTTGCGGTTGCTCGCCTGGAAGTAACGGTCCGCGCTGCCCTTGCCCATTGCGCCGAGGCTGCCCATTCCGCGGTAAACCTTGAACTGTCTGCCCTGGTAAATCTCTTTATCTCCGGGGCTTTCCTCACAGCCTGCAACAAGCGAGCCGACCATAACAACGCTTCCGCCTGCAGCAAGAGCCTTTACGATGTCGCCGCTGTACTTGATACCGCCGTCGGCAATTACGGGGATTCCGTACTTTGAAGCCTCGCATGCAGCGTCGTAAATAGCTGTAATCTGCGGTACGCCGATACCGGCTACGATTCTGGTTGTGCAGATTGAACCCGGGCCGATGCCTACCTTAACAGCGTCCGCGCCGGCGTCGATAAGTGCCTTGGCTGCTTCGGCTGTCGCGATATTTCCGGCAACAAGAGGAAGATTGGGGTATGCCTGCTTAACTCTGGCAACTGAGTTTACAACGTTTGAGTTGTGACCGTGAGCGGAGTCGAGAACAACAACGTCAACTCCTGCCTCAATCAGAGCCGCTACTCTGTCGAGTACGTCGGGAGTCGCGCCGATAGCAGCTCCGCAAAGGAGTCTGCCCTTGTCGTCACGCGCGGAGTTGGGGTACTGAACGCTCTTTTCAATGTCCTTGATTGTGATTAAGCCCTTGAGCGAGCCGGTGTTGTCAACAATCGGGAGCTTTTCGATTTTGTGCTCGCGAAGAATTGACTGCGCCTGCAAAAGCGTTGTGCCGACGGGAGCGGTAACGAGGTTTTCCTTTGTCATAACCTTTGAAATCGGCTGAGAAAAATCCTCGGCTGTCATAAAGCGCATATCGCGGTTTGTGATAATGCCGATCAGCTTGCCGTCGGTACAAATCGGAACGCCCGAAATTTTGTACTTGCCCATGAGCGCGTCGGCGTCACGGACGGTGTTTTCGGGAGATAGGAAAAACGGATTTACAATAACTCCGTTTTCGCTTCTCTTAACGCGGTCTACCATATCCGCCTGTCTTTCGATAGGCATATTTTTGTGGATAATGCCCACGCCGCCCTCACGGGCGATGGCGATTGCCATTTCGGTTTCGGTTACGGTGTCCATAGCCGCGGTCATAAGTGGAGTATTGAGCTTGATTGTCTTTGTCAGGTTTGTTGAAACAGACACGTTTTTCGGCTCGACGTTAGATTCGCCGGGAATAAGAAGGACGTCGTCAAAGGTAAGCCCCTCTTTGCCGAATTTGTCATTGAAATTTGTGTTCAGCATACTTTCTTCCTCCATCCATTACATATATTTAAA
>CAMNHG010000087.1 GCA_946539105.1 uncultured Clostridia bacterium
CCGATAATTAAAATATTAAATATCAGCTTACCGTTGATTTTGAATTTTCTCTTTTCTTCCATTTAATAATCTCCGAATTACTTTTGTACATTCTTTATGATACAATTATTATACCGAAATTGCAACAACAAACTTGTAACATTTTGACAGTTAAAAGCAAATTATATATAGTTTACAAAAAATGCTTGTAAATTTTGTATATCTGTGTTAAAATATTATCAGAAATTATATCCAATTCAAGTGTGGTGTTTATTATGGGATTTTTTGACATTGTAAATATTTACGGCTTGATTATAGCGGTAGTTCTCGTAGTTCCGCATATTATTTACGTCAAAACGCATACGATAGATAAGAATAAGTTTACAAACCGCGCTATGGTTTATATAGACCGCACCGGCAGGTTTTTCAGCCTGTTTTTAATGGCGTTTAACCTCGGGATCTTGGAGCAGGGCTTTACCGAGCCAAAGGAGCTTATGCGTAATTTTTGGATGATTACGGTTTTTGCCCTCGCGCTTATATACATTCTGCTATGGCTTGTGTTCTTTAAGACAGGCAACAAGGGGGTCGCCCTCGCGACTATATTGATTTCCGCTTTTATATTTATTTTCAGCGGAATATTGCAGGTAAAAACCCTGCTGATGACAGCCGGAATTGTTTACTTAATCGGCGAGCTCTATATTTTTTCACAATATTTCAAAGACAAATGAGGTAACTAATGAACGTTTTAATGCTTTTAAAACCGAAAAAAACGGTTCAGTACGTTTACGACTACAACACCCTCCGCCAAGGGCTGGAGAGGATGAAAACCCACAGTTATACGGCACTGCCCGTCATAACCTCCGACGGCAAGTATGCCGGCACGGTCAGCGAGGGAGATTTTCTCTATTATATTCTTGACCGTCACGAGGGCGGTATGCGCTCGCAGGAAAAGTATAATATCCGCGACATTCTCCGCCCGGGCTTCAACCCTGCGGTTAAAATCGACGTCACTATGGATGAGCTTTTGGAAAGGGCGCAAAACCAGAACTTTGTGCCTGTCACCGACGACTTAGGCACGTTTATCGGTATTGTTACCCGTCAAGACATTATTAAACACTTTGTAGACGAATACAATAACAAAAAACAGGGACGGCAGTAACCGTCCCTGAATTTGCGTTTAGATTAAATTATTTGTTTCTCTCAACAAATTCTCTCATTGCGTCGGGAGAAGCGAAACCGACGTTTCTGTCGGCAACCTCGCCGTTCTTAAAGATGCAGACATTCGGGATTGAGAAAACCTCAAACTGCTCCGCAAGCTCTTGGTTCTCGTCAATGTTAACCTTAACGAACTCAAAGTCGTCAAACTCGCCTTCAAGCTGATCGAGAACAGGGGAGAGCATTTTACAAGGTCCGCACCAGTCCGCGTAAAAGTCTACAACTACGGGGTGCTCTGCTTTAAGAACTTTCTGCTCAAATTCTTCCTGATAGATTTTTTCCATAGTAACACTCCTTCTATAACTTATTATCCTTATAATACTTTATATTATACCGATTATTATTCCGATAAAGAAATATTATTTTTAAGTTTTTCAAAATATTCGGGATATTTTCTTTTAAGGCTCATTGGCTTAAAATCACTGTTAACAAAGCAGTGCTCTGTGTGACCGACAGAGGCGATAACCTTGCTGTTCTTAAACCTTGCGGTGTAGTCAAAGCCCATAACCGCGCCGGTAAATTTAACCAGCTTTACTTCAATCTCAACCTCATCATCGAACCTAATCGGTGAGTGATACTTGGCGTATGCGTCAACGTTCGGAATAATAATTCCGTTTTCTTCCATCTCGGCAACGTCACAGCCGATGTTTTTCATAAAGAAAATCCGCGCTTCCTCAAAGTACCTGATATGGTTTGAGTGGTGAACAATCCCCATTTTGTCGGTTTCGTAGTAGTTTGCCCTGCGAAAATATATATTTTTCTCCATATTATTTCCTTAACAGCAAGCCGTTTTGCAGGTCCTCTTTGGCTTGTTTTTTAATTTTAAAGTGCTGTTTTTTGCCTGTGGCAGTGGTCGGAAGCTCTTTAACAAAGCGATAATATCTCGGGACTTGGTATTTTGAGAGGTTCTCCGAATTGTTGCAGAAGTCAATCAGCTCGGTAACCGTCAGGCTTTCGTCCTCTTTAATAACATAAGCCGCGAGCGATTCGCCTCTGGTGCTGTCGGGAACGCCTGTGACAATGCACTCGGCAACCTTGGGGTTGGTGTTGATAACTTCCTCAATACGGGCGGGGTATATGTTCTCGCCCTTACTGATAATCATATCGTCTTTTCTGCCGGCGATGGTGATAAACTGCTTTTTATCCCAAGTAGCGATGTCGCCTGTGTACATCCAGCCCTTGTAGAACTTGTCCTTGGTAGCCTGCTCGTTGCCTGCGTAGCAATAAGTGGACTTGCCGGGGCACATAATAATAACTTCGCCTTCTTCTACGTTGTCCTGAGCAACAAGGTCATCGGGCTCGGCTTTTCTGTCCTCGTAAACCTTAACGACCCTCACGTCGTCGTCGGTGCAGGAGCGTCCTGCCGTACCCGACATCTCGGGCAAATCAAACGGACGTAAAAAAGTATTCCAAAAGCTCTCGGTAGTGCCGTAGCCGTTAAAGATGTTCGGCGTAAGCACCTTCTGAAAGCGGATACAAGCCTCTTTTTCAAGCGGACTGCCCATGGTGATAATGCCCTTAAGGGTAGAGATATTCTTCGGCTTTTTCTCCTGACGGGAAGCCAGCAGAGTGAGAATAGACGGCACGCCGGTGATGAACGAAATTCCGAATCGCTCAACATATTCAAGCGTAACCTTCGGGTTAAAGGTTCTCATAATAACCAAAGCTCCGCCGATGTAAAGGGTGGGGGTAGGACCGCCCGAGTGCAGACCTCCGCGGTGGAACCACGGCGTCATATTCATAGTAATATCCGTGGGATTCAGCGGAAAGTGCATAATAACATCGTGTGCCGAGAGCACCTCGTTGATGTTGTTGAGCGGTACGCCCTTGGGAGTACCTGTTGTGCCGGAGGTTTGCAGCCTTGCAACCTCGTCATAAATATGCGGCTTAAAGTCAACAGGCGGGTCAAGCTCGCTCTGATTTTTAACATATTCATCGTAAAGGATATGTCCTTCGGGTGCTGTAAATTCTTTTTTAGAATTATTAACGGCAATTACAACCTCGGGCTTGTGACTGCAAAGCTCTATAGCCTTAAGAGCGGTCTCGGCAACCTCGGAGTCGTAAATATAAACCTTCGGCTTGTTGTGAGCCATAATCTCGGCGGTCTCGCCGGGAGAGAGGTTGAAGTTTACCGGGTTAAATATCGCGCCTACCTTTTGAGCGCCGATATATCCGAACAAAAACTGCGGACAGTTAAAAAGCTGAACCATTACAATATCGCTCTTTTTAACGCCGTCGTTCTTCAAGGCGTTAGCAAGGCGGTTGCAGTCCATATTGAACTCGGTATAGCTCCACTGCTTTTTAGCCGCAGGGTCAATAACCGCGGTCCTGTGACCGAAACGGCGCACGTTGCGCATAAAGCCGTTAAGGTAGGTGAATTCGCTTTCAAAGGTTTCTTTGAACATTGTGCTGTCATAAGTTGAAGTCATAGCAGCCTCCTGAAAAAATTAAAATTATTTATACCTGCCAACAATAATGCTGGAGTTTTGACCGCCGAAGCCGAATGCATTTGACATAGCGTAATCAATCTCGGCAGTTTTGGCGGTGTTAGGAACAAAGTCAATACCCTCGCACTCGGGGTCAACCTCGTTAAGGTTGATTGTCGGGGGAACGGTGCCTGTCTCAATCGCCTTTAAGCAGGTGATAATCTCGGTAATTCCGCCCGCGCCCATCATATGGCCTGTAGCTCCCTTGGTAGAGCTTACAAACGGCAGCTTGCCCTCAAACAAGGTTTTGATTGAGTTGGTCTCAACCGCGTCACCCTTGTGAGTAGCGGTACCGTGAGCGTTTATGTAGCCAATGTCCTCGGGCTTTAGTCCGGCGTCTGCAAGGGCTAATTTCATACAGGCAATCGCTCCTCTGCCCTCGGGGTGGGGAGCTGTAACGTGGTGAGCGTCACAGGTGTTTCCGCAGCCCATAAGCTCGCCGTAAATCTTAGCACCTCTGGCTTTAGCGTGCTCCTCGGTTTCAAGCACAAGCGCACCGCCGCCTTCACCGATAACAAAGCCGTCGCGTGTTACGTCAAACGGTCTGCTTGCGGTTTTGGGGTCGTCGTTTCTGCGCGAAAGTGCCTTGGCATTCGCAAGTGAATATATTACCAGCGGACAAAGCACGCTCTCCGCGCCTACAGCCAGCATTACGTCAGCCTTGCCGCTCTGCATACACATAACAGCGGTGTTTACGGCGTCTCCGCCCGATGAACAGGCTGTGCTTACGGTAAAGCTGGGTCCCTGAATGTTGTAGTCAATGGCGATGTTAGCCGCCGCGATATTACCCAAAATCTTGGGGATAAAGCGAGGGCCTACCTTTTTATGAGAAGCTCCTGTCAGTGCTTCCTGAGTAAACGCGGTTGTGGCAACGCCGCTCATGGCAGTGCCCATAATAATGCCGGTTCTTTCGGGTTCAATCTCAATTCCGCTCTGCTTAATCGCTTCCTCAGCGGCAATGTAAGCGTACTGCATAAAGGGGTCTGTCTTTCTTATTAAATCCTTAGCGAGGTAATCCGAGGGGTTAAAGTTCTTAACCTCGCCGGCAATCTGAACCGCAAGCTCAGAGGGGTTAAAGGTCTTGATTGTGTCAATGCCCGACTCACCTGCGGTGATGTTTTTCCAATACTCGTCAACGCCGATACCTACGGGTGTAACGGCTCCCATTCCCGTAATTACAATTCTTTTCATTTTGTGCACTCCTAAAAAAATTTTAAATAGCTATTTACTTTTTGCATATTGTTATGCTATATTTAGATTATAACAAGAGATAACAGATTTTTCAATACACCCGATAATGCAAATATTAACTTTATTTGGCAGTTGATTTCACTTTCTGCATAACTTGATTCAGGAGAATATCATTATGGACATCAATCAGCTTAATTGCTTTATTTCGGTAGCGCAAACGCTTAATTTTTCCGAGGCGGCACGCAGGAACTACGTTTCCCAGTCAACTGTCAGCCGCTACATCGGCGAGCTTGAAAAGGAGTTCGGCGTACAGCTTTTTACGCGCTCGCACCGCGATGTGATCATCACAAATGAAGGAAAAATCCTTCTTCCGTACGCGCTTGAAATTGTAAATACCCTCAGCAAAGCCAAAACGGTCGTTAAGCAAATCCGCGACGGCTCAACAGGCAGGCTCACCGTCGGCTGTGACATAACCTCAATGAGCTTTCCTTCAAAGTGTCTGGAGGATTTCTCGGCGAAATACCCGGGAATAGAGGTGGAGCTAAAGCCCTTTGACGCCGCCGACCGCAGTCAGGCTATCACAGGCGGAGAATTTGATTTTTGCTTTATGCCGCGCGATATGGTGCCCGAAAACTCGGGAATTGAAACCCTGATTACCCACACGGAACCGCTTGTATTTGTCACATCAAAGCAGGATATGGAGGGGAAGAGCGGTAAATTTAGCTTTTTGGAGCTTAGCGGACGGCGATTGTTAATACTCTCTGAATCTATCGCGCCGATTTTGTTTATGGAGATTATGGACTTGCTTCGAACCTTCCACGTCTCTCCCGAAGCTCAAACCTCGTTTGACGACTTATCATCGCTGTATCTCGCGCTCTCGGCAGGAATGGGCGTAACAATCCTGCCAAAATCTCTTGCAGGCTTTGCTTCACAAGAACGCACGGTCTGCTGTCCGATAGAGGATGTAGACACCGCTATGTCGTACGTAACGGCGTGGTCAAAATCAAACTCCAACCCCGTAGC
>CAMNHG010000088.1 GCA_946539105.1 uncultured Clostridia bacterium
CCTCCCGAAGATTTTTTACATCAAAGTTGCATACAGAATTATTTTAACTTAATAATAAGGTTAAGTCAAGAGGGTAGATATAAGAGTTGAGAGTTTAGAGTTTAGAGTTTAATTATTGCGATAAACCAACGTACAATTCAACACACAAAACGTGCGTGGAATTAAATGTTTGTTCCTGTCCCACGGGCGGACACATGGGTCCGCCCCTACGGTTGCAACGGAAAACTTGCGATAACGGAAATGCCACCTTTTTCTGGCGAAAACGGCAACCTTAGCACGTCGGCAACCCTTTTGGGCTTCGCCCATTTCCCCTACGAGGGGAATCACCTTTTGGGCTTTGCCCATTTCCCCTAACAGGGGAATTTCCCGTAGCTTCGCGACGGGGGAGGCTTTAAATCGGGCGACCGTGAAGGTCGCCCCTACAATTAAACTCTAAACTCTCAACTCTAAACTCTAAAAAAGAGCCTGTTTCAAGCGGTTGCCTGAAACAGACTCTGTGTTAATTATTGATTTTTACTGTCTGAAATTATTACCAAGCGGTTACAACGTAGTGTCCGAGGCTGTTCTTTGTGCCGTCCATCCAGTAGCCTGATACAGAGAAGTCTTTGATGTCCTCTGTCTGTGCGCCGCTGCCGTTACTGAGGATAACGCCTGTCGCGCCCGCAGGAACGTGGCAGATGAACTGAGTCTCGCCGTAATCGTTTGTCGTAGTCTCTGCCTGAGCAGATCCGGGCCATGCGCCGTTAAGCTCATTTCCGTCGTCGTCCCAAGCGTAAACATACGCCTTGCCCCAGCCGAAGTTATCGGTGAGCAGGAAGGTCTGCTCCTCATACTCGGTGGGCTCGGGATCGGTGGGTTCGGGATCTGTAGGAGTGGGATCGGTGGGCTTTGTTGTAGGAACGGTAACAGGAGCGTCGCCGTCTGCATAAGTGCCTGTAAGATACAGATACTCGTCAAACTCAGCCGCGTACTTCTGAATCAAAGTTGCGTCAAATACGGTAACAACACCGTCGCCGTTGCAGTCTGCCGCGAGCTTTTGCTTTGAAGAATTAAGCGTTGTGATTTCGGCGGCAACCTGCTGTACAAAGGTTGCGTCAGCTACACTAATAATACCGTCGCCGTTAACGTCGCCTATCAAAATCTTGCCTGTGGGATCCGGCACGGTTGTGGGCTCGGGATCTGTGGGCTTAGGCTCGGTTGTGGGCTGGGGATCTGTGGGCTTGGGCTCGGTTGTCGGCTGCGGATCGGGGTCGTCGCCGATTTCGCCGTAAAGATAAATTACGTTGAAGGTTCCGGGCTGATAGTTACCGCTTGCGTTAATAGGAGCGATAACGTCTGTTCTGCCCGAAAGCGGAGTTGTTGTATAAGAGGTTGTGCTTGTTGTCTTTGTCTTTTCGGTAACAACATCGTCAGCGAGCTTCTGACCTGTCTTGAGGTCGATGTGGCTGACAATCATCTTTGAGTTAAAGGTTGCCGCCTTGTTCTGAATCCAAACCTCGCCTGCCGCGAAGTAGCCGGGCTCGCCCTGTCCGGGCTCCTGAGTAACCGCGCCTGTGGTGCTGGTCGGGTGGAACATTACGTAAGCCGCCGGAGCGTTAACGGTTCCTACAAACCAGCCGCTGCCCTCAGAGGTCATCTTGGGAGCAACGTTCCACTCGCCGTTGGGAGCTGTGCCGTCGTCGCAGTAAGCGTAAAGTCTTACGTCTGACCAGTTGTTTGAATTGTAGTAGTGAACCTTAGTGGTTGAACCGAACTTTTTGAATGTAAAGGTGATGTTGATGTCATCGCCTGTGAAGATTCCCTTGATGTTTGCAGGGAACTTGGTTGTGTCGAGCTCGTAACCCTGAATTGTGGGGATAGCTACGTCGTAGGTGTCGCCGCCGCGGAGCTTCTTCTTGGTAGAATCCTTGATGGAAGTGCCGCTCTCGTCAACAAAGTTTACATTGAGGTAACCTGAGATGATACCTGCGTTGCTGTACTTATAGGTTACGGTTGTGTTTGTGTTTGCGGCGATTGTGCCTGCTGTGCTGCCCTCTGAACCGGTGAGGTTGTAGTCGAACAGAAGTGTTGAGTCGGGCAGAGTATGATACTTGCTGCCTGCTCTGTACTTAGCTGTGCTTGTCTTGAGGGTGTTGCCCTTGTCGTCAACGTGGTTGATTGTGAGGGTACCGAACTGCTCGGTAACCTTGAGGTTGTTGAAGGTTGAAGCCTCAACAAGGATAGCCGCTGACTTTGCGGGAATTGAGTAGCTGCTTGAGTTAACAGTGCCGAGGCTGGTAAGACCTGCCTGCTTATCCTTCGCAACGATTACCCAGCTGCTCGCGCCGAGGTTGGAGATTGTATAAGCCGATGTGCCGCCGTTAACGAGAACGCACATCTTGCCCCACTGACCCGAGGTATTGTTGGAGTATGTATAGGCTACAACATTACCGTAGCTTGATGGGAAGGTCGGGGTTGAGAAGTTCGAGCCCTTTAAAGGAGCGTAGTTCTTGCGGATTTGGAGAAGTCCCTTATAGTACTGGGCAAGGTTGCTGAACGTGCTTACGCGGCTCCAGTCAATCTGGTTAACCGAGTCGGCGGATTTGTAGCTGTTCTTGTCGCCCTTCTTTGTACGTCCGAACTCAGAACCCGCCGTCATAAACGGAATACCCTGCGAGGTCATAAGCAGTGCCATAACCTCACGCACCTGAGTACGGTATTTTTCGGTTGAGCTTTCGCTCGTGCTGTTGAAGCTCGACGAACCGTTACTCCTGAGAATCTTATCCCAGAGAATCAGGTTATCGTGAGCGTCGGCGTAGGCGATTGTCTGTGAAGGTGCCTGAGCCGAGAAGCTCTTGCCCTTTACGCCGTTAACGATCTTAGAAGCGTTTGCTTCGGTAGCACCCTGTACAAAGCCCTTGCCTGTGCCGTCGGTGTCGCCCTTGATAGCGTCGCGGTAGGAGTCGTTAAACATACCTACTCTCGCGTTGAGCGACGAAGCCCTTGCCTGAGTCGCGGGAGTCGGGCAGGGTGATGTGCCGCCTGTCCAAGGCTCGCCATACATCAAAATCTTTGTGCTAACCTGGTCGAGGTTTGTACGGATAGCGTTCATTGTGGTTACATCGTGAAGACCCATAAGGTCAAAACGGAAACCGTCGATATGATACTCGTCTACCCAGTAGCGGCAGGACTCGATCATAAACTTTCTGTACATCAGCTTATCGGAAGCTGTCTCGTTACCGCAGCCCGAACCGTTTGAATAAGCGGTTGAGGAGCTCATTCTGTAGTAGTAGCCGGGAGCGGTCTTGTTAAAGCTGGAAGCAGTTGAATAGGTGTGGTTGTAAACAACGTCCATTACAACCGAGATGCCTCTGTCGTGCAGAGCCTGAATCATCTGCTTGAACTCTTTAATTCTTACGTTACCGTCGTAGGGGTTTGTAGAATACGAACCCTCGGGAACGTTGTAGTTCTGAGGATCGTAGCCCCAGTTGCGGTTTGTTGAGGAAGAGCCCGCGTCCTCGTCTACCGACTCAAAGTCGTAAACAGGCTGGAGCTGAACGCAGTTGATACCCTGCTCAACAAGGTAATCAACGCAGGTTGATACGCCGTTCGCGTCGCCGTTCAGCTTTGTGCCGCCCTCGGTGAACGCGAGGTATTTACCCATATTGTCCTCGCTTACGCCGGCATTCTGAGCGATTGAGAAGTCACGAACGTGAACCTCCCAAACAACAGCTTCCTGAGCACCGTTGAAGAACACGTGGTTATCGTTGTTCCAATCGTCAGGATCGGTAGAATCAAGGTCAACTACCATTGAACGCTTACCGTTAACGCCGGCTGCCTTTGAATATACGTCCTGAGTTTCGTTTGTCTGACCCTTTACATTAACAATGTAGGTGTAGTACTGGTTTTTGTGATCGCCGGTGAGGGTTGTAGACCAAACGCCTGTGGTATTGTTTTTGGTCATGGCGTACTCGCCGATTACGCCTGCGCCGGACTCGTTGTCAGAGCCGGTTTTGTAGAGCTTAACCTTTACCGATGTCGCTTCGGGAGACCATGTTTTGAAGGTGGTCGAAGCAGGAGTATAGGTAGCTCCGAGGTTTGCTTCGTTATACGCGCTGTTAGCCTGGGTTTCGAGGTAGTTTTGGTTGCTGTACGCACCGACTTCCTCTGAGCTGTCCGAAGCGGCGGAAACAGCCACTACGGCGGAACTCATAACCATCAGGGCAGAGAGTACCAACGAAAGCGTCTTTTTGAATTTCACTTTTTCATCAACTCCTATATCCTACTGATTTCTTTAAAATTAGCGTTTCTAATGAAATCAGCAAAAATTTCATACAAATTGCCCAGTATGATAATTATATTTTATCAAACTATCACAGAATTATATTTCTATTTTAGAATTATAGCAAATGCCTATAATACAAACTTTGCACCTTGTTTTTGGTTAAAGTGTATAGTTTTGGGTTTTTGAAATTTCAGGCTCGGATTTTTGTTAATAATTGTTTAATGTTCGGGGTTTGGATTTGCAAAGGCTGATACTTTTTTTGTTTTGAATAAAATAACGTTTTTTTAATTTTATATTGACATAAAAGAAATATGGTGATATTATTGTATGTGCAGTTTTTTCACAAAGAGCGTGATTGATTTGGAATACAGGCTAATTAAAAGCCAAGGCAAATATCAAAATTCCTATGACATCGAAATTTCAGACAATAAAAAAGTCGTCAGAAAAATCCCTGATATGGGCGGCGACGGTGAAAATCTCGGCAAGCTGGTCGATTTACTCAACGAGCTGCAGCCCGAGCCGTCGCAGCTTGACTACATAATTGAGGATTATCTGACATTTTTTGACGTTTAGGCTTTATTACCGCCGCAAATTGTGATAAAATATACGCGGTGATAAAAATGATTTGTAATTTATGTCCGCGTCAGTGCGACGCGGTGCGTACCGAGCATAACGGCGAAGGCTTTTGCAGGCTCGGAACTCTGCCGGTTGTGGCCAGGGTTGCCCCCCACTACGGCGAGGAGCCGTGCATAAGCGGTACAAAGGGCAGCGGCACGGTGTTTTTTTCGGGCTGTACCATGCGCTGCAAATTCTGCCAGAATTATGAGATTTCCGCGACGCAAAAAGGCGTTACACTGAGTGTAAAGCAGCTCGCGAAGTGCTATGAGGAGCTTGAAAAGCTCGGCGTTCACAACATAAATCTGGTGACGGCAGACCACTTCGCGCCTGCCGTGGCGGAAAGCCTGAAAATTTACAAGCCGAGCGTGCCCGTGGTTTATAACTGCAGCGGCTACACCTCGCCGAAAATTCTCGATATGCTGTCGGGACTGGTGGACATTTACCTGCCCGACTTCAAATACAGCGACGACAAACTCGCGGTAAAGCTGTCGTCAGCTCCCGATTATGTTAACACCGCGAGAGCAGCGATTAAGGAAATGATTTTTCAGGTGGGCGAGCCGCAATTTGACGACGAGGGAATAATGAAAAGCGGAGTTATCGTAAGGCAGCTCATCCTCCCTGCCCACACGAAAAACAGCATTGAGGTGCTGAATATTCTAAAGCGCGAGTTTGACAAGCAAATCCTTGTCAGTCTGATGTGCCAGTACATTCCGTGGGGAGAGGTCAAAAACGATTCGAAGCTCGGGCGGAAGATTACAAAGAGAGAATACGAAAAGGTAAAGCGCGTTTTGTTCGACCTCGAACTCGACGGCTTTACCCAAGATTTGTCCTCCGCGACAGAGGAGTATATTCCGGATTGGGAGGTT
>CAMNHG010000089.1 GCA_946539105.1 uncultured Clostridia bacterium
GTGCACGCAATGCACTGGTTAGCGTAAGTGTTATCCATAATTTTCACCTCTGAATCCGAATTTTCGGTTTTGGTAAGCACCGTTTCGGTGATTACGTTATTAGTATTCGCGCAAAAATTAAATTTATCACAAAATTATTTTTAAAAAATAAAATGTACCGAGGTGCTTTTTATGAATGTTTTGTCTTCGGTAATTTTAGTAGTTTTCGCGGTGATAGGCATAGTGGCTTTGGTCAGGGAGATTTGTCTCAGACTTTTTTCTCCAAAAGAAAAAAGTACGGTAATCATCGTAACTCCGGTAAACAAAACCGACGAGCCTGAGTTTGTACTGCGCGGAGCGTTGTCGCGCCTACGCTGGGGCGGAAAATGCAAGGATGTCTCCGTCTGTATTAATATGCCGCTTGATTCGTCATCAAAAAAAATCTGCCGCGGCGTGTGCGAAGAATACGGCTTCGGCGAACTTATTACGCGCGACGAAACGCTGAAAATTATTGAACCGCGCGAAGGTAAGGCTTGTTAAAATTGACAGATAGAGTTATAATAAAGATGTAAAAGATTTTTAATTCTAATAAGGAAATATTATGGACACTCAGGAATTGCTCCGCTTGCAGGGAGCGGTAGAAAATATTGTTTACAGAAACGAGGAAAACGGCTACACCGTGCTCGAAATTATTGACGGCGACGACTACATAACCGCTGTAGGCTCAATGCCGCAGGTAAACGCCGGCGACAACGTAAATTTGGTTGGATTTTTCACCAACCACCGAAGCTACGGCAGGCAGTTTTCCGTAAAATCCTGCGAGGTCGAACGGCCTTCTCAGGCGGCGGATATCCTGCGGTATCTCTCCTCGGGCGCGGTCAAGGGTATCGGACCCTCAACCGCGAAAAGGCTGGTTGAGGAGTTTGGCGACGCCGCGCTTGACGTAATGGAAAACGAACCCGAACGGGTTGCCAGGCTCAGGGGAATTTCCCCCAAAAAAGCTATTGATTTTTCAGAACAACTCAAAGCAAACGCCGGAATCCGCGCGCTTATGCTGTTTTTGGGCGAATACGGAATCTCAAACACCTCGGCGGTCAAAATATTCAACGTCTACGGCGGCCGCAGTGTTGATCAGATAAAGCAAAACCCGTACATACTCTGCGACCCGGAGTTCGGCGTTAGCTTTGAAAGCGCGGATTTCATCGCGAAAAAAGAATCGTTCGAGCCTGACAGCGAGCTCAGACTGCGCGCCGGGCTTACATATGTGCTAAAGCACAACCACGGCAACGGTCACACCTGTCTGCCGAAGGAAAAGCTGGTTCTGACCACCTCGGGTTTTCTTAATACAGGCGTTGACGTGCTCGGCGAATGCCTTGACAAGATGGTGTTTGACCGCAGTCTGATTGAAGAAAGCATCGACGGCAAAAAGTTTATTTTTACCCCGAAAATGCACGACACCGAACTCAACAGCGCGTCGCGAATTAAGCTGCTTTTGGGCTTTCCTGCCGATAAAATCACACAGCTTGACGACGCGATAGCGGTGTGCGAAAGCGAGCTTGAAATTGAGTACGCCGATTTGCAGAAGCAGGCAATAACCACCGCGCTGACAATGGGCATAACCGTGCTCACCGGCGGCCCCGGAACAGGTAAAACAACCACATTGAACGCGATTATCAGGATTTTGCACAGCCGCGGTCACAAGGTGCTTTTGGCTGCACCGACAGGCAGAGCGGCTCAGCGGATGAGCGAGGTAACGGGCTTTGAGGCAAAAACTCTGCACAGGCTGCTTGAGGTCAGCTGGGACAAGCGCGACAACCCCGTTTTCGGCAAAAACGAGCGAAATCAACTGAGCTGTGACGCGCTGATTGTTGACGAGGTATCGATGGTGGACTCCGCTATATTTGACAGCTTAACCAGGGCTCTTCCGATTGGCTGCAGGCTGATTCTTGTAGGCGACAGCGACCAGCTGCCGTCGGTAGGCGCGGGCAACGTGCTCGGCGATTTAATAGACAGCGGCGTTGTGCCGGTTATCAGGCTGAACGAGATTTTCCGACAGGCGCAGCAGAGTCTTATTGTCACCAACGCGCACCGCATTGTAAAGGGCGAAATGCCTCTGCTCAACGCAACCGACAGGGACTTCTTTTTTCTTAAAAGGAATAATAAGTCCGAGGTTACAGACGTAATTACCGACCTCTGCGTCAACCGCCTGCCAAAAGCGTACGGCTACTCGGCGTTTGAAAATATCCAGGTGCTCTGCCCCTCAAAAAAAGGAGAACTCGGCACGGCGGAGCTTAACCACAGGCTTCAGGCAAAGCTAAACCCCAAAGCCGAAGACAAGGCGGAAGTCACCATTGGCTCACGCGTGTTCAGAGTGGGCGACAAGGTTATGCAGATAAAAAACAACTACGACATACGCTGGGAGAAGGAAAACGGCGAGATGGGCGACGGAATATTCAACGGCGACATCGGCATTATCAAAAGCATTGACCGCAGGTCAAAGTCGCTTTTAATTGCGTTTTACGACAAAACCGCCAGACTTAGCTTTGAAGCGGCATCCGACCTTGACTTTGCCTACGCTGTAACGGTTCATAAAAGCCAGGGAAACGAGTTTGACGCTGTGATTATCCCGATGTTTCCCGGACCGCCGCAGCTGTATTACCGCAACCTGCTCTACACGGCGGTAACAAGGGCGAAAAAAACATTGATTTTGGTTGGCAATCCGCAGACAGTTGAGCAGATGGTAAACAACAACCGCCAAACAAAACGCTATAGCGCGTTGAAGGAATTTTTGTGCAGAGTTTAGAGTTTAGTGTTTAGAGTTTAGAGTTTAGAGTTTAATTATATAAAAATTTTAAAATAACAGGCTTCCTGTTGCATACGCAACCGGAAGCCTTACTTATTCCTTATTACTTATTACTTCCCCAGCAGGGGCTTCAAATACTCGCCCGTAAAGGACGTTTTTGACTTTGCAACCTGCTCGGGAGTGCCCTTGGCGATTACCTTTCCGCCCATATCCCCTCCCTCGGGGCCGAGGTCGATAATATGGTCGGCGGTCTTGATTAAGTCGAGGTTGTGCTCGATTACGACAACCGTGTTTCCGCCTTCTACAAGCAGCTGTAATACCTCAACCAACCTGTGAACATCAGCGATATGCAAGCCTGTTGTAGGTTCGTCAAGAATATATATTGTCTTGCCTGTGCTGCGTTTTGACAACTCCGTAGCCAGCTTAACGCGCTGAGCCTCGCCGCCCGAAAGCGTTGTGGCAGGCTGACCGAGCTTGATGTAGCCCAGCCCAACGTCAAAGAGAGTTTTCAGCTTGCGATAGAGCTTCGGGATGTTCGAGAAGAAGTCCATGGCCTCCTCAACGGTCATCTCAAGCACATCGTTTATGTTCTTACCCTTGTACTTAACCTCGAGCGTTTCGCGATTATAACGCTTGCCCTTGCAGACCTCGCAGGGCACATAAACGTCAGAGAGAAAGTGCATTTCAATCTTTATAATTCCGTCGCCCTGGCAAGCCTCGCACCTGCCGCCCTTTACGTTGAACGAAAATCTGCTCTGGGTAAAGCCGCGCATTTTGGCGTCGTTTGTGGTCGCAAAAAGCGCGCGGATATCGGTAAACAAGCCTGTGTAGGTCGCCGGGTTTGAGCGCGGAGTTCTGCCTATGGGACTTTGGTCAATCTCGATAACCTTGTCGAGGTTCTCGATTCCCCTGATTTCCTTATGCGCGCCCGAGGTAGTCTTTGCGCGGTTAAGCTCGCGCGCAAGGGTTTTGTAGAGCACCTCGTTAATAAGTGAGCTCTTGCCCGAGCCTGAAACACCCGTTACGCATACAAGCTCGCCCAGCGGAATTTTTACGTTTATATTCTTTAAATTGTTTTGGGTAGCACCGATTATTTCAAGGAATTTGCCGTTTCCCTTGCGGCGTTTTTCGGGGACCGGAACACTCCGTTTGCCCGATAAATACTGACCTGTAACGCTCTGCTCACACGCCTTGATGTCGTCAACCGTGCCGGTACAGACAATCTCTCCGCCGTGGATTCCCGCGCCGGGACCTACGTCCACAATGCAGTCGGCGGCGTACATAGTCTCCTCATCGTGCTCAACCACGATAACCGTGTTACCGAGGTCGCGAAGTCGTTTTAAGGTATTTAACAGCTTTTCGTTGTCGCGCTGGTGAAGTCCTATACTCGGCTCGTCAAGAATATAAAGTACGCCCATCAGTGAGCTTCCGATTTGCGTTGCAAGGCGGATTCGCTGGCTCTCGCCGCCCGAAAGCGTGCCGGAGCTTCGTGACAACGTAAGGTAGCTAAGTCCAACGCTTTTTAGGAAGTTAAGGCGTTCGATAATCTCCTTGATAATCTCCGCGCCGATGATTTTTTCCTTTTCGGTCAGTTCGAGGTTCTTGATGAACTCGAGCGCGTCAACAACGCTCTTTTTGCAGAGGTCTGATATATTAATTCCGCCGACGGTCACGGCAAGGCTCTCTTTACTCAGCCTCTCGCCCATACACTCGTCGCAGGGAATTTCGGTCATATATGTGCGGATTTCGTCCTTAATCCAGTTGCTCGACGTCTCGCGGTATCGGCGGTCGAGGTTATTTATAATGCCCTCAAACGGCTGCTTGTAGGTTCCGCTTCCGTATGCGGATTTGCGCTCGATAGTCAGCTCTTCGTCGCCTGTGCCGTAGAGAATTTTATCCACGGTCTCCTTGGGAATGTCCTTAATCGGCTGGTCGAGCCCGAACTTGTACCTTCGAGCCAGAGCCTCCATATACATAGCCGCAATCGAGCTGCCCTCAAGTGCCCAGCCGCTGCCCTTAATTCCGCCGCCGCGGATGCTTTTATTCTTGTCAGGAATTATTTTATCCTCGCTGATTTTCAAAAAAACTCCCAGTCCGGTGCACTTTGGACACGCTCCGAAGGGGTTGTTGAACGAAAACATACGAGGAGTGAGGTCGTCAATACTTATGCCGTGCTCGGGGCAGGCATACTTTTGCGAGAAGGTTACGTCCTCGCCACCGTCAAAATTGACCATAACAAGTCCTCCGCTCAGCTTTGAAGCTGTTTCAATACTGTCGGAAAGGCGCGAGCCAATCTCAGGCTTGATGACAAGACGGTCGATTACGACCTCGATATTATGCTTTTTATTTTTCTCTATAGGAATTTTCTCCTGCAAATCGTAGACGATTCCGTCAACGCGCACGCGCACAAAGCCCGACTTTCTCGCACTGTCGAGCACCTTTGCGTGCTCGCCCTTACGTCCGCGGACAACGGGCGACATCACCTGAATTTTAGTGCCGTCGGGATACTCTGTGATTTTGTCAACAATCTGGTCAACGGTCTGCTGGCGGATTTCTCTGCCGCACACAGTGCAGTGAGGGACGCCGATTCGAGCGTAGAGAAGGCGGAGATAATCGTAAATCTCGGTAACTGTGCCGACAGTTGAGCGCGGATTTTTTGATGTAGTCTTTTGGTCGATGGAGATTGCCGGCGACAAGCCCTCAATGTTCTCGACATTCGGCTTGTCCATCTGACCTAAAAACATTCTGGCGTAGCTCGACAAGCTCTCGACATACCTGCGCTGACCTTCGGCGTAAATTGTATCAAACGCCAGCGAGCTTTTGCCGGATCCGGACAGCCCGGTAATAACGACAAGCTCGTTGCGCGGAATTTCAACGTCAATATTTTTAAGGTTGTGCTCCTTTGCACCCTTAAC
>CAMNHG010000090.1 GCA_946539105.1 uncultured Clostridia bacterium
TACATTATATATACTATATAATTCTTGACGGCATTCCCATAAGGTGATATAATTTTGACATAATTCGACATTGGGGGTATCGTTATGTCAAAAACAGAAATCCGTTATTTCAGCGGCTATATCCGCAACTATAAATCGCTTTGCGCACAGCTCGGAATAGAGCAGGGCTTAAGCCGCGCCGAGCGTGAAAGCGAGATTTTAACCAAGGCATACGCCGAGTGGGGTATGGAAATGATGTCGCACATCTACGGCGCGTTTGCCTTTGCAATTTGGGACGAGGAAAAGCAAAAGCTCTATTGCGTCAGGGATCAGGTCGGTCAAAAGCAGATGTTCTACGCCGTCTGCGGTAATGAATTTGTCTGCTCCGGCGATATTGATGAAATCGCTTCAAACAAAAATTTTGAAAAGAAGCTCAATATGCCTATGCTCCAGCAGTACCTGTTTTACGGTTATCCAATCGGCGAGCAGACCTTTTATCAGAACCTTTACAAGCTGATGCCCGGTCATTACGCCGTTTGGGACGGCAAGAGCGTGGAAGTTGTACGCTACTTTATGCCCGACTTCAAGCCCGATTACTCAAAGTCCGAGGACGAGTGGGCGGCTGAGATTGAGAAGGTAGTTGATGAAATTCTTTCCGAGGAAAGAGAAGATACCGAGGTTCCGTACAAGGAATCGTTCCTCTCAGGCGGAGTTGACTCCTCATATCTTTTCGCGGCGAGCGACGCGGTTCAGGCTAACACCGTAGGCTACGGCGAGCAGGGCTTTGACGAGTCGGGACTTGCGCGTCACACGGCGGAGCTTCTCGGCAAAAAGTTCGGCGTAAAAATCATCACTCCCGAGGAATACTTTGAGCGTATCCCCACGGTTATCGACAAGATGGGACAGCCCCTCGGCGACGCTTCAGCGGTTGCGTTTTCAATCGGTTGCAAGGCGGTCAAGGAGCACGCCGACGTTGTTTATTCGGGCGAGGGTATCGACGAATTTTTCGGCGGCTACAACGCCCACAAGCGCGAGCTTCCGTCCGACTGGACGTACCTGACCTGCTCACACATTATGTCCGAGGATTATGTAAAGTCGATTATGCTCGACTACGACGGCAGCGTAAGGGCGGTTCAGCCCGTCGAGGCACTTTGGAAGCACGTTCAGGGACAAGAGCCGCTCAACCGGAAGCTGACTATTGATATTTCACTTTGGCTCGAGGGCGATATTTACCTCAACACCGACCGCACCAGCACAGCCTGCGGAATTGAGCTTCACACTCCTTTCAGCGACTTAAGACTGTTTGACGTCGCAAGCAGGATTCCGCCCGAGTACAAGTTTGCTCACGACCAGAACAAGTACGTTTTCCGCAAGGCGGCAAGCAGCAAGCTGCCCGATGAGGTTGCCTTCCGCAAAAAGGTCGGCTTTGCCGTTCCTGTGCGCAAGTGGCTCTCGGACGAGCGTTTTAACAAGCCGATTTCCGACAAGCTGTTCGGCGAGACCTCGGCAAAGTTCTTTAACCAAGACGAGATAAAAAAGCTCTGGACAAGCTACCTCGGCGGCGAGGAACAGCTTTGGGGCAGAGTCTACGCGATCTACGCCTTCCTGCTCTGGTACGACTTAAAATTCTGATAAAGAAAAAACCGCTGACAATCAGCGGCTTTTCTTTTGCACATTTCTTATTTTAATTTTTGAAAATTCCATCGGCGACAAGCCCATCGCGTTTAGGTTGAGCACGCATTTGAAAAACGCCTCGTCGTTTTGCAGAGCCTCGGGATTGTGCGCGTCGTAGCCGATTAGTACATCATTTCCTATTTCGGAAGCGAGCTTCCAAAACTCGGGCTTGGGGTAGCATTTATTGTTCGTCATTCCCAGCAGGTTGTATTCCAGCGGAATCCCGAGCTCCTTGGCGCAAACGCACAGCTCCGCCATTTTGTCGCGGTAATAGCCCGGTTCGCCCTCGTAGTAGAGAATATCGGGGTGGGCAATGTAGGTGAATGTACCCTTGCGCAGCCCCTCGCAGACCTGCGCGACGTACCTTTCAAGCAGGGTTTCGTCGCGGTTAGGACGGCTAGAATAGTACGAATCGCTGTCGTACTCATTGCCGACAAAATGCTGTCCCATAATCAGGTAGTCGAGCTTGTACGGCGCGATGAACTCCATAAATCTGTCATAGGTTTCGGGGTAATACTCGGTTTCAAGCCCGAGCAGAATTTCAATATCATTTTTATATTCGGATTGCAGACCTCTTATACTGTTAACATAGCCCTCAAGTTCTTCGGGCTTCATCCGAAAGGTGCTGTAATAATCCGTGTTAGGGAAAATTTGCGGACAGTGGTCGGAAAAGCCGAGGACTTTTATCCCGGCCTTTATTGCCGACTCGACGTATTCGCGGTCATCGCCCTGAGCGTGATTACAGCGTATTGTGTGGGTGTGTAGGTTATATCTCATCTTAATTCTCCATAAGAATAATAATTTGCAAAATCACAAATTTGCCTGAAAATTATTATATAACAAAACGACCGAGTTTTCAATAATAAAGGGATTATTTTTGTTACAAAATTCACGCTTATTTCTTAAATCTAATTATAAAATTACAATTTTGAAAACACACAATATATTGTGTCCTAAACTATTGACATATCCATAACTTGTGTGATATAGTTGGTATGCTGTTTCATTCGGAAACAGCATATTTAATCGTAAAAACGAGGTTTGTATGGATAAAACAATGGGCAGAATACACTCCACCGAGAGTTTCGGCTCGGTTGACGGACCCGGGGTGAGGTTCTTGATTTTTACCCAAGGGTGCAATATGCGCTGTAAGTTTTGCCACAACGCCGACACCTGGAACAAAAGCTCAGGCACGCTGATGAGCGCGGACGAGCTTATAACTACAGCACTCAGGTACAAGCCCTACTGGGGCGATAAGGGCGGAATCACCGTCAGCGGCGGAGAACCGCTTTTGCAGATTGATTTTCTGCTCGAGCTGTTTAAGCTCGCGAAGGAAAACGGCATAAACACCTGTATCGACACGGCAGGCCAGCCGTTTACGAGGGAAGAACCGTTCTTTTCAAAGTTTGGGGAGCTCTGCGATTTGACGGATTTGTTTATCTGCGATATAAAGCACATTAATCCCGAACAGCACAAAAAGCTGACGGGCGTTAAAAACGACAATATCCTCGATATGCTACGCTTTTTGTCCGATATCGGCAAGCCCGTGTGGATTCGCCAGGTGCTTGTCCCGGGAATTACGGACGACAGCGGTTATCTCAGACAGACGCGCGAGTTTATCGACACGCTTAAAAACGTTGAAAGAACAGAGGTTTTGCCCTACCACACAATGGGCGCGTACAAGTGGAAGGAGCTCAAAATGAGCTATCCGCTCGAAGGAGTACAACCGCCGACGCTGGAAGGTATTGAATCGGCGAAGAATATATTGATTCATTAAAGGAGATTTACAATGGACGCTTGGAGAGGTTTTAAAGGCAGAAAATGGCAGGAGGACGTTAATGTCCGCGAGTTTATCCAGAACAACTACACTCCCTATGACGGCGACGAGAGCTTTTTGGAAGGTCCCACCGACGCCACAAAAAGGCTTTGGGATAAGGTTCAGGCTCTGCAAAAAGAGGAGAGAAAAAGAGGCGGCGTTCTCGAGTGCGAGACTGAGGTTGTTTCCTCGCTCACCTCTTACGGCCCCGGATATATTGACGAAAACGAAAAGGAGCTTGAAAAAATCGTAGGCTTGCAAACCGACAAGCCCCTTAAACGCGCGTTTATGCCCTACGGCGGCATCAAAATGGCGACTCAGGCGGCTTCTACCTACGGCTACAAGGTTAACGACGACCTCGTAAAAATATTTACCGACTACCACAAAACCCACAACCAAGCGGTTTTTGACGTATATACTGCCGAGATGAAAAAGGTTAGGCACAACCACATCATCACAGGCTTGCCCGACACCTACGGCCGCGGCAGAATCGTCGGCGACTACAGGCGCGTCGCGCTCTACGGACTTGATTATCTTATTCACCGCAAGGAGAAGGATCTCCGCTACTGCGGCGGCAGAAATATGTCCGAGGAGCACATCAGACTCAGAGAGGAAATTGCCGAGCAAATCCGCGCCCTCCACGGTATGAAGGAGATGGCTAAGATTTACGGCTATGATATTTCACGCCCTGCCGAGACCGCTCAGGAGGCGGTTCAGTGGCTGTACTTCGGCTACCTCGCCGCAATCAAAACCCAGAATGGCGCGGCTATGAGCGTGGGCAGAATCTCAACCTTCCTCGATATTTATATCAGGCGCGACCTCGAGGAGGGCAGAATCACCGAGAGCGAGGCTCAGGAGCTTATCGACCACCTTGTTCTCAAGTTCCGCCTTGTAAAATTCGCGCGTATTCCGTCTTATAACGAGCTGTTTTCGGGCGATCCCGTATGGGTAACCTTAGAGATGGCAGGCGTGGGTATGGACGGCAGACATATGGTTACCAAAAATGACTTCCGTTTCCTGCACACCCTTGAAAATATGGGACCCGCGCCCGAGCCGAACCTCACCGTGCTTTGGTCGTCAAGACTTCCCGAAAACTTCAAGAAGTACGCCGCGAAAATCTCGGTTGACACCTCGTCAATTCAGTACGAAAACGACTGCGTAATGCGTCCTGTTTGGGGCGACGACTACAGCATTTGCTGCTGTGTTTCAGCTACTCAGACGGGTAAGGAAATCCAGTTCTTCGGCGCGAGAGCAAACCTCGCGAAGTGCCTTAACTACGCAATCAACGGCGGCGTTGACCTAAAGACAAGGGAGCAGGTAGGCCCCGAAATCAGACCGATTACAAGCGAATATCTCGACTATGACGAGGTAATGGACAAGTTTAATATTATGTTCAGCTGGCTTGTTGAGGTGTACGTCAACACACTCAACCTAATTCACTATATGCACGACAAGTATTACTACGAGGCAGCAGAAATGGCGTTAATCGACACCTACACACGCCGCACCTTCGCGACGGGTATCGCCGGTTTCTCGCATGTTGTTGACTCGCTTTGCGCTATCAAGTACGCCAAGGTTAAGACCATCCGCGACGAGGAGGGCTTTGTTGTTGATTACAAGGTAGAGGGCGATTTTCCGCGCTACGGCAACGACGATGAACGTGCAGATAAAATCGCGATTTGGCTGCTCAAGACCTTTATGAAGAAGGTCAGGGAGCACCACACCTACCGCAACTCCGAGCCGACAACCTCAATCCTGACAATCACCTCAAACGTTGTTTACGGCAAGGCGACCGGTGCTACTCCCGACGGCAGAAAGGCGTTTACGCCCTTTGCTCCCGGTGCGAACCCGGCATACGGTGCCGAGAAAAACGGACTTCTTGCTTCGCTTAACTCGGTTGCGAAGCTCCCGTATGAGTTCGCGCTCGACGGAATTTCGAATACCCAGACAATCAGCCCCGACGCTCTCGGCCATGATGACAGCGAGAGAATCGACAACCTCTGGCATATCCTCGACGGCTACTTTGACAAGGGTGCGCATCACCTCAACGTAAACGTTTTCGGCGTTGAAAAACTAAAGGATTGTATGGAGCATCCCGAAAAGCCCGAGTACGCAAACTTTACAATCCGTGTTTCGGG
>CAMNHG010000091.1 GCA_946539105.1 uncultured Clostridia bacterium
GGTCGCGCTTTTCTTTTGAATTTAGCGCGTAGAATTTATCGCAGAATTTTTTATATACCTCAATATGAGGCTTGCCCATTTTATCGAGCACCGCGGCTGAGCAGTGCTCGGGAGCAACGCGGAGCTGACCGCTTATGTGATGGCGGACAAGCTCGGTTAAAAATTCGTCGCTTTCGTCCTCCATAAGGTAGTCAAAGCGGATTCCGCTGCGGATAAAGACTTTTTTGATTCCGTCGAGATTTCTCAGCTTCCTAAGCAAATCGAGATATTCCGTATGCGAAACCTGCATATTCGGGCAGGGCGTCGGCGCAAGGCATTTACGGTTTTTGCAGAGTCCGAGCTTTTTTTGCTTTTCGCAGGACGGCAGGCGAAAATTCGCCGTAGGCCCTCCCACGTCGCTTATGTAGCCCTTGAAATTTGGATTGTTTAAGAAACTTTTGGCTTCGTCAATTACGCTCTGTTCGCTCCTGACGGTTACGGCTCTGCCTTGGTGAAACGCCAATGAGCAGAAGTTGCACGCTCCGAAACAGCCCCGGTTGTGGGTGATTGAAAACTCTACCTCTTTAATTCCGGGTACTCCGCCGAGCTTGTCGTAGCACTTGGGATAAGCGCGCATATAAGGCAGAGAATAGATGTAATCGAGCTGTTTTGTGTTGAGCGGCGGCATCGGGGGATTTTGCACGAGAATATACTTTCCGTGGCGTTGGATAAGCGTTTTGCCGCGAACCGCGTCGGCTTCTTCAAGCTCTTTTCGCGCGGCTATTGCGTAGTCGCGCTTGCTCTCCCTCACTCGGTCAAGGCTCGGCAAATCCACAACGGATTTGGGAACATAGTCCTCGGTTTTTATCTTATAGCAAATTCCGCGGATATCCTGCAGAGCTTCGACTGTGAAGCCGTCGGCAAGGCGTTTGGCGATTTCCATTGTCTGGAGTTCGCCCATTCCGTAGACGAGAATATCCGCCTTAGTATCAAATAGGATTGACGGCATAACGCTGTCGCTCCAATAATCATAGTGGGCAAATCGGCGGAGAGAAGCCTCCAAGCCGCCGACAATAATCGGGCTGTCGGGGTAAAGGCGGCGGATAATATTGCAGTAAACCGTCAGCGCGCGGTCGGGGCGTTTGCCGTTTTTTCCGCCTGCAGTGTAGGCGTCATCGTGCCTTTTGCGCTTGGCTACGGTGTAGTGAGCTACCATACTGTCGATATTTCCTGCCGACACCATAAAGCCGAGTCGCGGCTTGCCGAACTGAGTGAAATCACTGTCGTTTTTTATATTCGGCTGGGCGAGGAACGCGACCTTACAGCCGCAATCCTCTAAAACTCTGGTGATAATCGCCGCGCCGAAGGAAGGGTGATCCACATAGCTGTCGCCGCAGACGTAGACAAAATCAACGCCGTCCCAGCCGCGCTGCCTGACTTCTGCTTTATTCATCGGTAAAAACGGCATTGAAAATCTCCTTCCTGCTTTATAAATTTTCGGGCGGACACATAGATCCGCCCCTACTGCAACATTTAACTTTAATCATAACTTTTTGAATTTATTGTAGGGTACGGTCTTGACCGTACCGCAACAACAAATTAATCGTGTTGCGCTTAAAACGCGGGTCGGTCAGCTTTGCATGGGTGTTGTTACCCAAATCAACGATTTGGACAACACCTCAAAGACCGACCCCTACAAAACGTTTTTTATTTCAGAAAAAACATAGTGCCATATTTGATTATATTATTCGTCCTCTGAGCCGTGGTTCTGGAGAACGTTTCGGCGTTCGAGCCATTCGTTGTAGGTCATAAGCACGTCACGCGGCTTTGAGCCCTGGTGAGGACCTACCACGCCGAGCTGTTCCATCTCGTCAATAATTCTGCCTGCGCGCGCGTAGCCTACCTTAAGTCTGCGCTGCACAAGCGAGGTTGATGCCTGTCCGGCTTCGATTACGCACTGGATTGCTTCGTCGAGCTTAGCGTCGTAATCGGAGCTGTCATCGCCGTCATCGGAAGCACCTGCTTTTTTACCTGTCGCGATTTGGTCAACCTCGATGCGCTTGATGCTCTCCTCAATCTCTTTGTTATAATCAGCCTTTGAGCTCTTTTTGATGTAGCCGGTTACACCGTCGATTTCTTCATCGGAAGCGTAACAGCCCTGAACACGCATAGGCTTTGGAGCACCTACCGGTGAGAAAAGCATATCGCCTCGTCCGATGAGCTTTTCGGCTCCGCCGGTGTCGAGGATTGTACGGCTGTCCATATTTGAGCTTACCCTGAGCGCGATTCGGCTCGGGACGTTCGCCTTGATAAGACCTGTGATTACGTTAACGGTAGGTCTTTGAGTCGCCAAAATCAGGTGCATACCTGCGGCACGCGCCATCTGCGCGAGGCGGCAGATGCTGTCCTCTACCTCGGAGGGAGCCGCCATCATAAGGTCAGCTAACTCGTCAATCGCGATTATAACTCTGCTCATCTTCTCCTTGGCGACGGGCAGTCCGTTTACTTCAAGAGTGGGCTGAACAAGCTCGCCTTCCTCGTTTTCTACAGGCGGATTGTTCTTGATATACTCAAGGTTTTTCTCGACAAGCGCGTTGTAGGAGTCAATCTCCTTGCAATCGAACTCGGAGAAAATTTTATATCTTTGGAGCATTTCATTAACCGCCCAGCCAAGTGCAGCCGCCGCCTTTTTAGCGTCGGAAACGATTGGAATAAGCAGGTGAGGTATTCCCTTGTATTTTGAAAATTCAACCATTTTCGGGTCGATAAGCAGCATTTTTACTTCTTCGGGCGTGGACTTGTAAAGAATACTGATAAGGATTGAGTTGACGCATACCGATTTACCCGAACCGGTTGTACCCGCGATAAGCAGGTGAGGCATTTTTGAAATATCGGTAACTACAATCTCGCCCGAGATATCGCGTCCGAGAACCGCTGTCAGCTTGCTCTTTGAGTTACGGAACTTGTCGGAGTCGATAAGCTCGCGCATTGAAACCATACTTACAACCTTGTTCGGAACCTCGATTCCGACAGCCGCCTTGCCGGGAATAGGCGCTTCTATACGCACGCCGTTTGCCGCGAGGTTCAGGGCTATATCGTCGGAGAGGTTTGTGATTTTACTGATTTTTACGCCGGGAGCAGGCTGAAGCTCGTAGCGAGTTACGGACGGTCCGCGGCAGATGTTTATAATCGTCGCGTTAACGCCGAAGCTGTTGAGCGTTTCTATCAGCTTTTTGGAGTTGTGCTGCAGCTCCTCCATAGCGGATTTATCGTTATTGCTGTTGTTTGGCTTCAAGAGCTGAATCGGCGGATAATGATATACCTTTTCGGGTTTTATTTCTTCTGCGGAATTATCAGGATTGTAGCCGATATTATCAAACTCTGAGTACTGCTCGTCCGCAGGCTTTTTCTTTTTGCGGACAACCTCAACCGGCACGGTCTCGGGATCCGCCTGCTTCGCGCCCTGAGATACGCGGTTAGAACGCTTTTGCGCGGTGATATCTTCCGCGATGTCCTCAACCGTTGTTTCGCCTTCCTCGCCCATAGGCTTGCTTGCACGCTTTATGATATTGATTAAATCCTCGGAATTGTCCAAGTCAACAGCGTTCTGCTCGTCGGGCTCGGTGTAGTCTATATCAATATTGTTTTGCGGTACGGTAACTTCCTTTTTGCACTTGCGGCGGTGCTTTGTATCGTCAAGCGGAATGTCGATATTGCTTGAATTACCCTGCTGCGGATTCTGCCTTTTGCCGTCCATATAAATCGGCACGTCAATATCGCTGTTATTAACAGGCTGCTGCTTTTTTCCGCGCCTTTTTCGCGGCTTTGGCTGATAGTCATCGCCGTACTCAAGCCTGCGCTCTTCTTCCCTGCGCTCGCGACGGCGTGCAGCGCGCTCTTCATTCGCCTTCATAACTCTTTCCGCAGCGCGGGCAGCTGCCCTTGCTACGTCCTTGACGGAAAGATTTGTTATGATAAAAATGATTACCGCAAGCAGCAGGATTGTAAGAATAATCGCCACGGGCTGGCCGCAGAGCGCGGCTATGGGGTAGCCGAGGATTCCGCCGACAAGTCCGCAGGAAAGCGGAATATATATAGATGAATTGTAGCAGTCGAGATAAAGATTTCCGAGTGCCGCAAAATAATTCATATTTTGATATCTTCCCCAGTTAAAGGCGAAAATTGTCGCGCCCGCAACAAGGAAAATCATAATACACAGCGCGATTTTCGCTCCGAAATGGGCTACCTGCTTTTCTTTTTCGTTTATCACGCACAAATACACAAAAAACGGCGGAACAAGCAGCATTCCCATTCCGAAAATGCCGAAGAAGAAGGAACGGATTATCGTCCAAATATTGCTTCCCGGCACAAAAATCAGAACCAAAAACAGAATTGCGATTGCTATGTATAATATAGATTTTACCCGCGTGCTAAGTCCCGAACGCTGCTTTGGAGCAGGTGCTTTTGTTCTTGAGCCCGAACGCTTACGCGCGGTTTTATTTTTGCTGTTTGTCTGCTTTTTTGCTGACAACAAAATCACATCCTAATACTTTCATATACCTTGCGCCTTAAGGCAACGCCGCACAATTCGCGGTGTGCGGTACTGTCTTAACTGAAGCTGAACAGCGTTGAGGAGAGGCGCGCTCCCGTAAAGAAGTTTGTGCCCGAGTTGATCTCGATTACCGAGATAACCAGCAGGGCTATACCGACAACCGCGGTATATACTACGAAAATCATCATTTTATCGGTCTTTAAGAACCATTTGAAAATCCAGATTGCAAAGTATCCGACAACCGCAGACACCACCATTCCGATAACAATCGGGAGAATGTCGATTTGCATTGAGCTTTTATCTTTAAGCACCTCCGCACCCTCAAGCAGAGCCGCCGCGATGATGGACGGGATACCGAGAATAAAGGTGTAATCAAGAGCTTTTTGCTTATTGATTCCGCGAATTTCTCCTACCGCCAGGGTTGAGCCGGAACGTGAAAGTCCGGGAAGCAAAGCCGCCGCGCACTGCATTAGGCCTACCAAAATCGCGTCGAGCACGGTGTAGGTTTCTCTTCCCTTTTCCTGCTTTCCGCCGGCAAAGTGCTTATAGGTTTTCATACTGTTTTTTCTGTTGCAGATAACGCCGATTAAAAGCAGCGCGCTTGTGAGAATAAGCGACAGTGCGGTAACAATCAGCACGGGGCTTGCCGAGAATACATCCGCCAAATCCTTAACCTTCATATCCGTTCCGGGAATCGGGATGAACATTAGCATAAGCGGCAAAAGTCCGATGATAATCATAACTATCATATTTCGCTCGTAGTTCATCCTTGACCACTTGAATTTGCCGGTGAAAATATCCTTAAGCATAAGGAAAAATTCTTTGATCAAGCTCCAAATCAGCTTGTGATAAAACGCAACCACCGCAACAAGCGTACCGATATGAAGCATTACATTAAAGAACAGATTGCCCTCCATATCCACACCGAGAATGTGCTGGGTTATAGCTAAGTGACCGCTGCTTGATACGGGCAAAAATTCGGTTAAGCCCTGAACGATACCCTGAATTACCGCCTCGATTATTGTCATAATATGTACTCCTTTATTTAGTTAAATTGCGGCTTACGCCG
>CAMNHG010000092.1 GCA_946539105.1 uncultured Clostridia bacterium
GGTACAAAATAGGGTTTTTGCTCCGTTCGGGTATGAGCGGCGCGCCCGCACTGGGCTACGTCCTGCTCCTTCACCACACTTTCAGTTAATCTAAACGTATCATAGCATTAATATCATACGTTTGTCAAGACTTTTTATGTTCGCTCTACTGCGCGTGGCGGCTGGCGCCGCTGACCAGATTTTGCCGAAGCAAAATCACACGCGCCCCACAATTTCGCTGTGAATCTCGCGGACAAGCCGCAGTATCTCATCAATACGTTCATCAGACCCACGGCGACCGCCAGTAAGAATATCCGAAAACGCATACAGCATTGTAGTATCTGCGCGGCTATGCTGTAGTTCCTTTTGAGTTTTGTTAAACCCTTGCTGATGAAACAACTCAACAGCGTAAGTTTTACGCGCCGAATGTGTCGTTAAATTATCAGAAATTTTCAGCGACGCCGCCGCCTTTTTTACGTCCTTCCAGACGGCTTGTCGTGTCCTCGGCTTATTCCCGAAACGTCCAGTAAAAACCCACTTTTTGCCCGAAATCTGCCTTAAACGGCGTGCCAAATCGGCACTAATAGTCTTCCTTCCCTTCTTGCCTGTTTTCGCGGCTGTGAACACAAAAGAATTTCCGTGAAAATTCTGCACTTCCAGAGCGAGAACGTCGGAAATTCTAAGACCTGTTTCCAATGAGGTACGTAAAGCCAAGGCGTTCTCATATGTCAAAATATGGTAAACCCTGCCATAAACGGCGGGATTGATATAGTCAGCCCTCATATTTCCATTATAACCGATTTTCCCCGAACTGAAAAGTAAAACCCCAGTTGACACAAAAAACCGCCCACAGGCGCGCAGAGAGCGCATACGCGCCCCTTGCGCGGCCGTGAGCGGTTAACAAACCTGAAAAAGGAAACTGAATCACCTTTTCAAGGCGAGAGCGGTAACTTAGGCGGTGTTAAAATCAATTCCAGTTGGCGACCGCGAAGCTCATCGGGAGCAAGCACCAACGGAAAGCCACGCAATCCCAAGTGTTCAGAAATCAACTTTGACAATTCAAGCAACTGCTCATTTGTTAATTCGAACGAATACACCTTAACAACAATCAGAGTACCACCCCATTTTTATCCAAGACAAAGAATTTGAAGTCGCCGCCGTCACAATTCACCTCATAAGTGAAGCCGTCAACGTCATTGAAGTTCCTATTTTCAAGCCTGACAATCGGCTTTTTCAAATCTCCCCCTGAGTAATACCACCGACCGCCTATCTTTTCGACAAAGCCGTCAGGGTTCAACCGCTTCTGACAATCTTTATCAAGCTCTTTGCGCATATAATGCGCAAGAGCTCCCCTGTCACCGTAAGTCATAATAGCGGTAGAAAAGCCCAACTTCCAATCAGTCACATTATAGACAGTGTGTCTGTCCTCTAAAGGAATACCCAGCCTATCGGCTGTGCTTACCTTTATCGGTCGTTTTCGTCCGTCCACAGAAACAGTGCCACTATCAACCAAGTTGAAAGAAGAAGAATTAACGCAGAAATGGAAATGCAAACCACCTTTCTTATGATACTCAGGCACACCCACATAAATCAAGCCTTTACGTTTAACACGGTTCGACAAGAAATCCTTAAGCCGTTTTATGACTGCCCCATAGTCTGAGCGGTTTATAAGCTCCTTGTCAAGCGTGAGAGTAATAAAGCAATCAAAATCATTGCAAATGATATAATCAAAGATTTTCCTTCTTGCTCGCCTACGCGAGCAATCGAGATAAAATTCCCGGCTTTGTTTTTCGGGAATATAGTTACGGCTATCGCCGTAACTACCCCCGAACAACTCAGCATTAACCCGGTCATACTCTAACCGCCAATCAATGTTCTTGCTGAGCTCCGAAAGCTCAGCCCCGGAGTCCTTAAAGATTTGACGGTTAGCAGTAACAACTTCATAAGCAACTTCATTGCCGTTTCGGTCAATATAATACTTAGTCCGGGTATTGTAAAAACAATCTGTATTGTCTAATAAAATTGTCTTATCTAAGCTCATTAATTACAAGCAGTGACGAAATAATGTAACTAATATCAAGTAATAGGAAAAGAGGAAAAGTAAGCGCGAACAGCTGAGGAAAAGCAAGCGCGAAAAGCCGAGAGGACCGCGACAGAGAAAAAACACTAAACCGCGTTTTTTCTCTGTCGCTCCGTATCTGCCCCGAGATAAAAGCGGCTGAGAGGAAAGAACGCTAACCGACCGCCGCCGCCCAAAACGTCGCAAACAGGCGTTTGCGCTTTTTGTGCCGCGGCTCCGTATCTGCCCCAAGGAAAAAGAGCGATAGAGGAAAGGTAAAGCGGGCGGCGAGATATAGGCAAAGTTCTGCCCTGTCAAAGAGCCGCCCGCCTTGGGGGACAGTGCCCCCAAACCCCTCAAGGGTTGGCTACCGTGCCGCGCAGTCTCCCCATTATGTCAAAGGTGAGTCTGTCAAGGGTCAAAGGGGACTCCGTTAACGGTGGCGGCAAAAATGCCCTCCGCCACCTACTACGCCCCTTTGCCGCCGCTGTCGCGTCGCTAACGCCCTTGACAGACACGCGGAAAAGTATAAAACAACGCTCTTGCGTTTCTGCCAACCGCTCTTAGGTCGGTTGTTAACAAAGGTCGGTTAATCAAGTGTCTGTTCCCGTCCCTGTATTGGCTCACGGTGTTCGGCTACTCTTATGGGGGGAACTGCGGCGCGGCTCGGTTCCGGTTCGGGTCGTCGCTAGCTTTTTGTGTTTTTTGGGGGTGTTCCTCGTGTTGTTTTTCCGGTTTTCTTCTTCCGTTTTCCGTTCCGGTTGGGCTGTGTTCGGTGCGTGGTTGGTGTTTGGCGGTTGGCTTGGTGTCGTCTTTGCCGCCTGTGGTTTGTGGCTTGGCGTTGTCGCTGTTGCCTGCCTGC
Organism: uncultured Clostridia bacterium; assembly: GCA_946539105.1. Taxonomy (GTDB): domain Bacteria; phylum Bacillota; class Clostridia; order Oscillospirales; family Acutalibacteraceae; genus Ruminococcoides. The sequence continues at coordinate 2,901 of CAMNHG010000092.1, forward strand.
CTTTGGTGTTCCTGCTGTGGTGGCTGGTGTTTGTCCTGCTCCGTCGCCTGCTGTTCGTCCGTCTTCCTCGCCCGTCTGCTCCTGTTTCCCCTCGCGGTTCCCGGTTCTTTCCTCTGCCTGCTTCTTCTCCGTTGCGCCCTGTGTGCCGTTGGTGGTCTCCCCGCTGGGTGTGTGTTCCTGCCTCGGCTGTTCCCGGTTGGCTGGCGTTGGTCGGTGGTTCGTCCGTCCGTCCTGCCGTTGTCCGTCGTCGCTCCGGCGTTCTGCTGTTCGCTTGGGTGTTGGTTCCCTGTGTCCGCGTTCGCGGTCGTTGGCTTCCGTTGTTTGCCCCGCCTGTCGGCGGGGCTACAACGGAGCAAACAATGTAAGAAAGGAGATAAAAAAATGACAAAGCAAAACAAAAACTACTTTGAATACAACGGCAGAATTTACATGTCATACACATATTGGCGTAAGCACATTGCACCGTGGCGTTCAAAACGTCCACACAAAAATTACTATCCGTCGTTAAAGGATTTTCGCGATTATTTCTATCTTGCCGCAAAAGACGGCTATATGCCATACGGCTACTTCTCCAACGCAGACACAAGCACTCTATGGCTTCAAGTTCTCTCCGGGCTTCGTGAGCAAATCGGCTTAAAGCCGCTTACGCTTCACGAAGAGCGAGAAAGTCTTGACAAGGGCGTTATGGTCTGTTATACTTAAGTTGCACCGAAGGGGTCAAAAGACACTTTCTTTAATCTGCCTACCGCGCGGGCGTGGACACTAAATCCACGTGCCGCGCGGTTTGGCATTTTAAATCCTTGCGGCACAAGCCTAAAAAAAAGAAGAATAAGCAAAAATGTAGTTTGAATTTCTGCAAGCAGAATTTCAAACTACACTTTTTTTACAGGTAGGAATGCAAAATGCAAGATAAATTTTTCTTGCAGACTCCGAACTCCTCGACGAACTTTTCGGGATCGTCATACGGTTTTGTCGGATTTTTACAGATGTAATTTGAGGTAAAACGACTTTTAAAAAACCGACATTTTCTGCAAGGAATCTTCTTCATCAGAACCACGAGAAGTTCATCATCGCTCATCTCGGCAAATTCATCGAAAGTTTGCAAAAATTCCTTAAGAGTCATATAGAGTAGTGCTCCTTTATCAAGTCGCATAATAAAACCACGTCGGCAAAGGTCGAACCCCCCCCGCCCCCGAATCCTCGGGGGAGCGCACCTCAGAGGTCAAGGGTAATTCTCCCAGGGCAAGCGCGGCGGTGACCGAAAACGCGCCGCAAGCTGTCCGACTCAAAGCGCGAAAAAAATGAAAGGATTTTTCAGGCATAAATTGAATTAAAACGACTTATTCCAACTCCCAAAAGGCAGTAAGAAAAATGCTTGATATTAAGTTGTAATCACCGCCCGCGCGGTCGCACTCGCCCATACCCGAACGAATCAAAAACAGATATTTTGTATAATTCAGGGGAGGAGTTTACCAATAGAGTTTAGTGTTTAGAGTTTAATTATTTATTGGAAATGTTTGTATATCGCGGTTAAATATGTTCTGTTATTTACATTTTCCTTAAAATTCATAAAAAACCCGGCTCACAGTAATTTTTCCGACGACCTAAGTATCATTCAAAAATTTTCTGTTGGCTGTATTTGAATTAGAGTTTAATGTTTAATTCCCGAATGAATTAATATGGCACTGACCTTTAGGTTTGTTTGTAGTGACAGCCCTTGCGGCTGTCAACAAAGCAACATTTGTTCTCGTTTTTAACCTTGAATTTTAAAATAACTTTGCTTGACCGACCTCGGGCGGACACACGGGTCCGCCCCTACAATTATCAACAAACGTTTCCTATAATTAAATTAAACTCTTAACTCTTAACTCTTAACTCTAAACTCTCAAAAAACTAAACTCATAACTCCAACTGCTCCCCTCTACTTTGTTAAATATTTAACAATATTATCCAAAAATAACACCGCATTAAATCTGCGGTGCTGCAGTTATAAACGGACATTTCCGTAAAATAAACTTATTCCTTATTCCTTATTACTTAGAGCTGTTGTGATGTTTAATTAATTTCATTCCATCATAGTCCTCTCCGATTTCTATGTTGTTCTGATTATTCTCGGGATTCGCCTCGTCAACTACCGTTACCGCGCCAACGGGCGTTTCCTTTAATAAATCGTCACAGGTTTTGTACAGCTTTCGGTAATACTCAGCCGCTTCGTCCCACTGCTGTTTCTGCTTTTCAGTCAGGGCAGTCTCCCCCACACCGTACCTGTCCCTGATAATCGAGCCCAAATACCCGGTAAACTCAGCCGAACCATAGGCGTTAAGGTGCTGAACATTATAATAATACTCGGGCGGATAGCTCATAGTAACGGAATCGCGCTCGAAGTTTATAAAGTCAAAGCCATATGAATTTATAATCTTCCCTGCCCTGTTGGTCATACAAAAGCTCTCGTAATCGACCTCGCGTTCGAGGTGCGGAGCTCTGAAAAATACAGCCTTAATCTCGTTATCCTTGCAGTACCGCAAAACTTCCCTGAGCTTTTCCTCGCTAAACGGCGTTAAATCCGCCTCGGTGTTGTCATTTACCAGCTTTTGGTTAAGATACTGTTCATCATAACCGCACTTGCCGATATTCGATTTATAGCCCTTTAGCAGAGTATAACCCCTGAAATGCTGGCT
>CAMNHG010000093.1 GCA_946539105.1 uncultured Clostridia bacterium
ATACCCTCAATCGCGCAGATTGAGCCGTTTACGTTGTAGGCGATGTCGCTGCTGGGATTGCCGTTCAAATCCACATACTGAGTGGCGATTTGTCCGTTATCCGCAAGCTGCTTAACGGTTTCGGTATCCGCCATAAACCTGCCCTCGCCGTGCGATACGGGAACGGCAAAAACGTCGCCCGCGTTAACCTGCGAGAACCACGGAGACTTAACCGAGGTAACGCGAGTGTACGCCATATGCGAGATATGTCTGCCGACGGTGTTGAAGGTCAGGGTCGGGTCGGTGGGCTTAAGCTCGCGGATTTCGCCGTACGGTACAAGTCCGAGCTTTATAAGTGCCTGGAAGCCGTTGCAGATACCGAGCATAAGACCGTCGCGGTTTTTGAGCAGGTCGTTTACCGCGTCCGCGATTCTCGGATTGCGGAAGGTTGTGGCGATAAACTTGCCCGAGCCGTCGGGCTCGTCACCGCCGGAGAAGCCGCCGGGAATCATAATCATCTGGGATTCCCTGATGATTTTTTCCATTCTGTCTATGGTTTCCTCAATGCCGCTCTGGGTGAGGTTCTTAACAATCAAAAGCTCTGCCTGCGCGCCTGCCTTTTCAAAGGCGCGGGCTGTGTCTACCTCGCAGTTGGTGCCCGGGAATACCGGGATAAATACCTTAGGCTTAGCGACCTTAATCGCCGGTGTAGCAACGTTGCGCGCGTGGTAAAGCTCAGCCTCAACCTCGATTTCGGGACATTCAGCCTGAGTCGGGAACACCTTTTCAAGCGGAGCAGTCCACTTGTCGAGCACAGCCTTAAGCTCTACGCTCTTGCCGCCCATGGTGATTTTAGCGTCGTCGGTAACGGTGCCGAGGTCGTAGCTCAAAACACTGCTGTCAAGCTCTGCGCCGTCCTCAAGCTCGAGCACGAGCGAGCCTGAAAGCGGAGCGAAAAGCTCCTGATTTGTGAGCTCCTTTGCAAACTTAAAGCCGAAGCAGTTGCCGAACGCCGCCTTGCATACGCAGGCTGCCGCGCCGCCCTCCTTAACAACCGAAGCGGAAAGCACCTTGCCGCTCTGCATCAGCGCGTAAACCGCCTTGTACATCTCGATCAGCTTGTCCCATTCGGGCATAAGAGTCGCTTTATTTTCGGGTACGGGAACATAGATTACCTTTGAACCCGCCTTTTTAAATTCCGAAGAAATTGTTTTGCTCGCCTTTGTCATAGCTACAGCAAAGCTGACAAGGGTCGGCGGAACGTCGATGTCCTCAAACGAGCCGGACATACTGTCCTTGCCGCCGATTGAGGGAAGTCCCAGCTTAAGCTGAGCCTGCATCGCGCCGAGCAGTGCCGCCGCAGGCTTGCCCCAGCGCGAGGGAACGTCCTTCAGACGCTCAAAATACTCCTGGAAGGTAAGTCTTGCAGTCAGCGGATTCGCGCCGATTGCGAGCAGCTTTGAGGTTGACTCAACAACCGCGTAAGCCGAGCCGTGGAACGGGCTCCAGCGCGAAACGCCGGGGATAAAGCCGTAACTCATCGCGGTGGCGTCGTCGGTCTCGCCCTTTTCAAGCGGAATCTTAGCCGCCATAGCCTCCTGCGGAGTCAGCTGGGTTTTGCCGCCGAAGGGCATAATAACCGTTGCCGCGCCGATTGAAGCGTCGAAGCGTTCGCTGAGACCAATCTGCGAGCAGACCTCAAGACGTGCCATATTCTCGGCAACAGCCTGCTCAAACGGCATATCCTTTAAGCACTCGGGGCAGCTGTTACGGTAGCAGTCCTCCGCCGAGGGAGCTGTAATGTACGCCTTTGCCTCCTGGGTAACGCCGTTTGTGTTGAGGAACTCACGGCTTAAATCTACAATCTTATCGCCGCGCCAGTTCATTGTAAGCCTGGGGCTCTCGGTAACAACCGCAACCGCGGTGGCTTCGAGGTTCTCGGTCTCGGCGTATTTTATGAATTTATCAACGTCGTTTTTGTCGAGCACAACCGCCATTCTCTCCTGGCTTTCCGAGATTGCGAGCTCTGTGCCGTCAAGTCCGTCGTATTTCTTAGTTACCTTGTCCAGATCAACCGCGAGACCGTCGGCAAGCTCGCCGATAGCCACGCACACGCCGCCCGCGCCGAAGTCGTTGCAGCGTTTAATTAGCTTGGCAACGTTTGAGTTGCGGAAAAGTCTCTGGATTTTTCTCTCTGTGGGCGGATTACCCTTTTGAACCTCAGCACCGCAGGTCTCGATTGAGCTTTCGGTGTGAGCCTTTGAAGAGCCTGTCGCGCCGCCGCAGCCGTCGCGTCCTGTACGTCCGCCGAGGAGCACGATTACATCGTCGGGCATGGGAACCTCGCGGATAACGTTTTCCTTGGGAGAAGCTCCGATTACCGCGCCGATTTCCATACGCTTTGCAACATAGCCCTTGTCGTACAGCTCAACAACCTGTCCGGTTGCAAGTCCTATCTGGTTACCGTAGGAGCTGTATCCGTTAGCCGCGCCTGTGGTGATTTTGCGCGAGGGCAGCTTGCCGTGCATTGTGTCCTTAAACGGAGTTGTCGGGTCGCCCGAGCCGGTCACGCGCATCGCCTGATATACGTACGCTCTGCCCGACAGCGGATCGCGGATTGCACCGCCCAGGCAGGTAGCCGCACCGCCGAAGGGTTCGATTTCGGTCGGATGGTTATGAGTTTCGTTCTTGAACTGAACGAGCCATTTTTCTGTTTTGCCGTCGATTGTAACAGGCACCTCGATTGAGCAGGCGTTAATCTCGTCGCTCTCGTCAAGGTCGGGAATCAAGCCCTTTTTCTTAAGGGACTTCATACCCATAAGTGCCATATCCATAAGGGAGACTATTCGTGTTGTGTCCTTGCCGTAAACCTCGTCGCGTGTAGCGTAATACTCCTTAAGAGCGTCCTCGATTACCGAACCGAGAGCCTTCTGCTCAATCTCAATCTCGCTGAGACGAGTTAAGAAAGTTGTATGACGGCAGTGATCGGACCAGTAGGTGTCGATAACCCTGAGCTCGGTAACGCTCGGGTCGCGGTGCTCGGTATCTCTGAAATAATCACGGCAGAATTTGAGGTCTGCAAGCGTCATCGCAAAGCCCATTGAGCCGTAATACTCTGCCATTTCGTCGTCGTTCCAGGTAATAAAGCCCTCAACGCGCTTTACGTCCTCGGGAACAGGAGTTTCCATATCAAGGGTTTCGGGCTTGTCAAGAGAAGCCAAACGGCTCTCTACGGGGTTGATGAGGTAGTCCTCAATCTTTTTCTGATCGTCGTCGGTGAGCTCGCCCTTAAGCGCGACTACCCTCGCGGTCAGAACCTTGCACCTCTCGCCCTGGGTAAGCAGCTGAATGCACTGCTCAGCGGAGTCACCGCGCTGGTCGTACTGACCGGGCAGGTACTCCATCGCGAAAACTCTCCAGCCGTTTTCTACCGGCAGAGTTTCCTCGTAAATTACGTCCGCGTTGGGCTCGGACAGCACGATTGACTTCGCCTTGTCGTACTCGTCCCTGGTGAGTCCCTCAATATCGTAGCGGACAATGAAGCGCAAATCCGTTACGTTCCTCATGCCGAGGTTGTGGCGGATATCCCACAAGGTCTGCTTTGCAACGACATTGAAGCCCTCGCGTTTTTCAACAAAAATTCTGATTACGTCTGACATTAAATCAGCCTCCCAAAATAATCATAGTCATAAATATTTTACCATATTAAAACAGCTTTATTTTTCGCTTACGGCAATATGCAAAAAAGCTGCCGACCTCTCTTTGTCAGCAGCCCATTCTTATTACTTATTACTTTTTCCTTATTCCTTCACAAAATGCTCATAATAGTCCTTGAAAGAGCCGTTGCGGTACACCGAAATATCCTTGTTTTTGCGGTTGATAAGGCAGTCGGTGATAAGGAAGGTGTTAAAGCCCAGCCGCGAGGCGCACATATCCTCGTCAACGTCGTTTCCGGTCATAAGGCTTTCCTCGGGTGTGATTCCGCAGATTGAGCAGATGTCCGCGTAATAGTTGAGGTTCGGCTTGCACGCCGAGCAGTTGTCATACACCGTTATGTACTCAAAGTCGTTCGGGTTAAGCCCTGCCCACTCGATGCGGCGGTAGGTTGCCGCCTTGGGAAAAATCGGGTTCGTCGCGACAATAAGTCTGGCTCCTCTGCTCTTTAAAAATTCAATGGTTTTCTTAGCGTAGGGTGTAAAGCCCGTGCCCTTTTTAGCCTCGATAAACTCGTTGCGGTAGAAGTCGTCAAAAGCGTCGGAAAACACGCGCATATCACGGCCGGAAACCGAGTTCATAGTCTTCCAGAAAATTTCGGAATTAAGCCTCATACCGTCGTTTTTCGCCATAGCCGAGGCACCGTTCCACACGGCCTTTACAAGCGTTTCGGCGTCAATGCCTATCTCGGGTACAAAGCGATTGCACAGTGCCTTCAAATAAAGCTCTGTGAACTTTCGCATATCCATCGGCAGCAAAGTTCCGTCCAAATCAAACAAATAATTCTTATACATTTACACACCCTCTAATGTACAATTATATATTATATCCACTAAAAAAGCAAGTTGAAATTATTGCTTCACTGCGCTATAATAAAGACGGTGATATTATGAAAATTGTTATAACCGACGCGCAGACCGTTTTTGACGAAATTGTCACCGCCGCTCCGCTGTATGAGCTTGGCGAGACAAAGGAATTTGGGCTGCTTAAATACGACGACGTTGCCGAAAGCGTAAAGGACGCCGAGGTAATCCTCTGCAACAAAACCGTGCTCGATAAAAACAGCCTGCGCCTTGCGAAAAACTTAAAATATATCGGGCTGTTCGCGACAGGCTACAACAACATCGACATTGAGTACTGCCGAGAGCACGGAATCGCCGTATGCAACGCCGGCTCTTACTCCACAAACGCCGTGGCACAGCACACCTTCGCGCTGATTTTGGAGCATTTTAACAACACCGCGAGGTACGCAAAGTACGTAAGCGACGGCAAATGGAAGCGCAGCAAGACCTTCTCGCCCTTTGTGTATCCGCTAAATGAGCTTGCCGGAAAAACAATCGGCATTGTAGGCTTGGGAAGTATCGGCACGGCTGTCGCGAAAATCGCGAACGCGTTTGAGATGAACGTTATCGCGTACAACCGCAGTCGGAAAAACGTTGAGGGCGTTACGCAGGTGGATTTTGACACCCTGCTGAGGGAGAGCGACATTGTGACGGTGCACTGTCCGCTGAATGATGACAGCCAAAATATGTTTGACAAAGCCGCGTTTGAAAAAATGAAAAGCACCGCGCTGTTCGTAAACACCGCAAGGGGCGGCGTTATGGTCGAGCAGGATTTATATGACGCGCTTAAAGGCGGCAAAATCGGCGGAGCGTGCATTGATACGCTCGCGGTTGAGCCGATGGTAGAGAACTGCGTACTGATGGACGCGCCGAACTGCATTATAACTCCGCACATCGCCTGGGCACCGGTCGAAACAAGGCAAAGGCTGATGGATATTGTGGTGGAGAACATTAAGAGCTTTTACCGCGGAGAGAGGTTGAACCGCGTTGTTTAAAATTGATAATTGACAATGGATAGTGGATAATTAAGGG
>CAMNHG010000094.1 GCA_946539105.1 uncultured Clostridia bacterium
GCAAAAGCGAGCGTTCCTATCACGCCGATTTTTGATAGGAAAAATATGTTTCCTGTCAGCGGGCGTGCAATGCACGCCCCTACAATCATAACCAAACGTAAAACGACTGAAATTATCCATTATCAACTTTCAATTATCAATTATCTTATTCCCCTCAACACCGGGCATAATAAAATTATTCAGCGAATAATCCCACAGCTTTTCCGAGCCCTCGGGGGTGATTTCGTTTCGCTTCAGAATTTGGCTGAGCTTTATTTTATTCTCCGCCCAGACCTTGCCGCCTGTCGAATTATTGAGCATTGCAGGCTGAATGTTGTCCATCGTGTGGGCAAACTTCGATTCAGGCGTTTCTTCCGCCTCAAATTCGTCCCACAGAGCCCTGTACTTTTTTGCCTGGTCATCGGGCAGAATATTAAAAATCCTCTCCGCCGCCTTAAGCTCGCGCTCGCGCTGGCTTAGCTTGGCACCTTCGTCGTAGGCGTAGGTGTCGCCTGCGTCAATCTCGACGATATCGTGAATCAAAATCATCGTGACGGTTTTCAGCACGTCAATTTTTTCATTGGCGTGTTCGCTCAGCAGCACGCACATCAGCGCGGCGTGCCACGCGTGCTCCGCATCGTTTTCGGCGGTTTTGCCGTCGCTGAGCAGTGTGCGCCGTTTTATCCGCTTTTCCTTGTCGGCTTCAAGGCAGAACTCAAACTGCCGTTTCAGCCTGTTGTCCATATCGCTCATCTTTCAAAATCCAGCGTTATTTCTTTTTTACCGGTTTTGAAAACCGTCAGCTTAACGCCTGCCGACTGCAGCATTTTCTTTGAGGCGACCGTTGCGGGGGTATCGGCGTACTTGTCGTAAAGGTAAACAATCTCCGCTATTCCCGACTGAATAATCGCCTTTGCGCACTCGTTGCAGGGGAACAAATCGACGTACAGCTTGGCACCTTTAAGATCTTTTCCTCTCGCGTTCAAAATCGCGTTTAGCTCGGCGTGAACAACGTAGTTGTACTTTGTGTCGTCGCCCTCGCGCTCCCACGGATAATCGTCGTCGGAACAGCCGTAGGGAAAGCCGTTATAGCCGGTTGACAGAATAATGTTGTTGCTGTCAACAATGCACGCGCCGACCTGAGTGTTGGGATCCTTACTGCGCTTAGCCGCAAGCAGTGCAACGCCCATAAAATATTCGTCCCAATTAATATAGTCCATCCGTTTCATAAAAACAACTCCTTTTGTTTTAGAGTTTAGTGTTTAGAGTTTAGAGTTTAGTGAATGGTCGCTTCGCTCCGATTTATAATATTGCAGAGCTTTAGGAAAAGTTAATTTCGATCCATATTAATTCATTCGGGCACAAAACGTTTCGTGAAAGCCAACCTGTCCACTCGACCGAAATTTTCCATTATCCATTTTCAACTGTCAATTTTTATTTTACCATATTATTTTGCTTTATGAAAGTACAAAAGGTGGTTTTTATCAAAAAAATTTCTTTTTATATTGATTTTTAGTTATAAAAGGTGTATTATGACGTTAACTTAAACGGAAATTTGTATTATACCGTAAATATAAGAGGGTTTAGTATGAAGATAATTATTGTCGGTTGCGGAAAAGTAGGCACATCCATCGCGACCGAGCTTGATTCCGAGGGACACCAGCTTAGGCTGGTGGATACCAACAAATACGCCGTAAGAAGGCTGTCGGATTCCATTGACGCCATGGGAATCGAGGGCAACGGAGCTACCTATGAAACCTTGGCTGAGGCTGAGGTATCCTCGGCGGATTTGGTTATCGCAGCCACGGCGCGTGACGAGGTAAACCTGTACACCTGCCTTATGGCGAAAAACTCAGGAGCGAAAAACACGATCGCCAGAGTAAGAAACCCGGAGTACACCAACGACCTTTTCAGGGTTAAGGACGCTCTGGGACTTTCAATGTCGATAAACCCGGAGCTTACCGCGGCTATTGAAATCAGCAGGCTGTTAAGGTATTCCGGAGCTTTGGAAATCGACAGCTTCTCAAAGGGCGCGGCGGACTTAATAAAGGTATGCGTTCCCGAGACCTCGCCGATTGCCGGCAAGGCTGTAAGCAAAATCGACATCCAAAAGGGCAAGGTTCGAATCTGCACCGTCGAGCGCGGCAGAGACGTGTTTATCCCTAACGGCGATTTTGTAATTCAGGCAGGCGACAAGGTAAGCGTAGCCGCAAAGCCGGATATCGCGACAAAATTCTTCAAAAAAGCGAACATCTCAACCGGCAGGTGCCGCGACATCGTAATTTTGGGCGGCGGCAGAATTTCATACTATCTCGCTCAAAAAATGCTCAAGGGCGGCGCGAGCGTCAAAATTATCGAGAAAAACCAGGGACGCTGCGAAGAGCTTGCCGATTCGCTCCACGACGCCACAATAATTAACGGCGACTGTATGGATCAGGACCTTTTGTTAAGCGAAGGCATTGAGCACGCCGAAGGCGTAGTCGCGCTGATGGACTACGACGAGGAAAACATCCTCGCCTCAATGTACATCAAAAGCGTTTCTAAGGCAAAGGTCATCACAAAGGTGAACAACGCCTCGTTCAGCAGCATAGTTGAAAAGCTCGATTTGGAGCACGTAATCAACCCAAAGAGCATCGCCGGCGAGTACATCGCGCGTTACATCAGGGCTATGCAGAACTCAATGGGCAGCAACGTAGAAACCCTTTACAGGCTCAGCGAGGACAGGGTAGAGGCTCTCGAGTTCAGGGCAAAGTCAACTACAAGGGTAGCGGCAATTCCGCTTGCGCAGCTCAACCTGAAGGATGATTTGCAGATTATCTGCATAGGCAGAAGGGGCAAGATTATTCTCCCCACCGGCACAGATTGTATTATGCCCGACGACAGGGTTGTTGTTGTAACAAAGCACAAGGGCTTAAGCGACCTTGATGATATTTTGAGCAGGCGTTGATTATAAATGATTAATAAACGGATGATTGTATATATCCTCGGCTGGGTTTTGATTGTCGAGGGCGTGGCAATGCAGGTCTGCACAATCACGTCCGTCATTTACCGCGAGCACGAGGGACTTTACTTCTTGATTATCGGAGCGGTTAGCACCGGAATCGGAGTAATCTGCGTAAAATTCAAAAAACAAAAGAATATGGTGCTGTACCAAAAGGCAGGCTTTGCCGCCACGGCTCTGAGCTGGATTTTGCTCTCGCTTGTAGGCTGTCTGCCGTTTTGGCTCAGCGGAGAAATCCCGGTTTTCACAGACGCTCTCTTTGAGACTGTATCGGGCTTTACCACCACCGGAGCCACAATTTTGACCGAGGTCGAAAAGCTCAGCCACGGTATGCTGATGTGGCGAAGCCTTATGAACTGGCTGGGCGGTATGGGCGTAATCGTCTTTTTGCTCGCGCTTATTCCAAAGCTGGGCGGTCAGCAGAACATTTATCTGATGAAGGCTGAAAGCCCCGGCCCGATTATCGGCAAGGCGGTGCCGCATATGCGCGACTACGCCGCTTTGCTTTACGGAATTTACTTCGGACTTACCGCGCTTGAGTGCATACTTCTGCTCTGCGGCGGAATGGAGTTTTTCGACGCTATCAACACCAGCTTCGCGACCGCCGGCACAGGCGGCTTCGGCGTAAGAAATACAAATATGGCAGCGTACCAAGGCTATTATCTGCAAACGGTAATCGCCGTGTTTATGATGCTTTTCGGAATAAACTTTTCGTTCTATATCCTACTTATTGCGCGCAAGTTCAAGCAGGCTTTCAGGATTACCGAGCTGTGGTTTTACCTCGGAATCATCGTTCTTTCGACGGTGATTATCGGCTTTAACATTATGCCGCGCTATCACGACGTTCATGAATCGTTCCACCAGAGCTTTTTCTATGTGTCGTCAATAATCACCACCACCGGCTTCGGCATCGGCGATATAAACGACTGGCCAATGCTCTCAAAGGGAATTATTTTGATTATCACCTTTATCGGAGCAATGGCAGGCAGTACGGGCGGCGGCTTTAAGGTTTCGCGAATCGTTCTGCTCGCCAAGGAGGCAAAAAAGGAGGTCAAGCTCCTTATCCATCCGCGCAACGTCCGCGCGGTAAAGATGGACGGCAAGGCGATAGACCACAACATTATGCGCACCACCTCGGTGTTTTTGGTGCTCTACCTTATGATATTTATCGGCAGCTTTCTGCTTGTGTCAATCGAGGGCAAGGACTTTGTAACCAGCTTTACCTCGATTGCCGCGACTCTGAACAACACCGGACCGGGCATGTCGCTGGTAGGTCCCGTGGGCAACTACGCGACGTTCACGCATTTTTCAAAGTTTGTAATGATATTCGATATGCTGGCCGGAAGGCTGGAGATTTTCCCGATTATCATTCTCTTTGCGCCGTCAATTTGGAAGAAAGTATAAGAATTAACGTTTGATTTAAAACCGGACATTGAATAATGAGGTAAACGCTGTTTTATCACAAAAAGTAGGGTTCGGTCTTGACCGAACCGCGGCTTGGGCACATTAGTTGTTTTCTGGGATTGCGGGTCGGTCAAGACCGACCCCTACAGCTTTTTAGCGGATTTTTATCATTCTTATATAATTGAGGAATATATGAAAAAACTCACCCTGATTTTTACGGCTTTAATAATTTTAATAATGTCAGCCTGCGCTTCCACTCAGACAAAGGAGAGCGAAAGTTTTTTCGCAATGGATACCTATATGCAGCTCGATATTTACGGAGACCGCAAAATCGCCGCCGAAATTAAAGCGGAGATTGAAAGCCTCGACAAAAAGCTGTCGTCCGTAAACCCCGAAAGCGAAATTTACCGCCTTAACAAAAGCGGCAGGCTCGAGCTTGACGGCGAATCCGCCGCGCTGATAAAAAAATCGGTTGAGCTGTGCGAGTTTACGGACGGCAATCTCGACATCACCGTATATCCTGTTGTGGAAAAGTGGGGCTTTATCGACAAAAATTATAAAGTTCCGACTCAAACCGAGCTTGACAGCCTTCTCAAAAATGTAGATTACAAAAAAATCACCGTAAACGGCAGTACAGTAGGGGTTCCAAACGGCTTTAAGCTCGACTTGGGAGCGGTAGCAAAGGGCTACGCCGCCGATAAGTCAAGGGAAATCCTGAGCGAATCAGGCGTAAAATCGGCGATTCTCAACCTCGGCGGAACCGTCCTCGCCCACGGCAAAAAGCCTAACGGCGAAAACTGGAAGGTCGGCATTACCGACCCCGAAAGCAACGAAAATTATATGGGAATTTTGGAGTGCGCCGACAAAACCGTGGTGACCTCGGGCAATTACGAGAGGTTTTTTGAGAGTGGCGGCAGGCGTTACTGTCATATCATCAATCCCAAAACGGGCTGTCCTGCCGACAACGGCGTTACGTCCGTAACGGTAATCTCGCCCGACGGCACAAAAAACGACGCGCTCTCAACCGCCCTGTTCGTAATGGGCGTTCAAAACGCGTCGGAGTTTATTAAAAATAATTGCGGCAATATGGACTTCATAATCCTCACCGCCGACAAAAAAGCGTACATAACAAAGGGGATAGAGGAGAGCTTTAGTTTGAAGAA
>CAMNHG010000095.1 GCA_946539105.1 uncultured Clostridia bacterium
CACGCCGACCATTACGCCGAAGAACAGCACCAGCATAATAATTTTTAATATCATTAAAAATACCCCCATTTTAGTGAACAATTAACAGTGTACATTTAACAGTTAATATCTGTATTAACTCCGAAGCAAAGCGACTGTTCACTGTGAATTATTAATTGTTAATTGTTAATTAATTCAGCTCTGCTGAATTAATCTCGTTTTGCTGAGCTACAACGCTCTCTCCGCAGTATTTTTTGCGCAGGACGGGCTTTTCGATTTTGCCTGTCGGGTTGCGCGGAACGTCCGCGAAGATAATTTTTCTCGGGCGTTTGTATCTGGGCAGGTCAAGACAGAAGTCGTTAACCTCCTGTTCGCTCAGGGTCTTGCCCTCCTTAACCTCGATAACGGCGGTTGCAATCTCGCCCAGTCTCGGGTCGGGAAGTCCGATAACCGCAACGTCCTTAATCGCGTTGTTGGCTCTGAGGAAGTCCTCAATCTGAACAGGATAGATGTTCTCTCCTCCGGTGATGATAACGTCCTTTTTGCGGTCTACAAGGTAAATAAATCCGTCCTTGTCGCGCTCCGCCATATCGCCGGTATACAGCCAGCCGTCGCTGTCAAGTACCTCCTCGGTGGCCTTGGCGTCCTTGTAGTAGCACTTCATAACGCCGGGACCCTTAACCGCAAGCTCGCCAACGCCGTTTTGAACCTCGTTGCGTTCGCTGTCTACAATCTTGACCTCCCAGCCGTAACCGGGTACGCCGATTGCGCCGACCTTGTGGGTGTTTTCAATTCCCAGATGAACGCAGCCCGGTCCGATTGATTCGCTCAGACCGTAGTTGGTGTCGTAGTCGTGATGAGGAAATACCGACTTCCAGCGTTTAATCAGAGTCGGCGGCACAGGCTGCGCGCCTATGTGCATTAATCTCCACTGCGAAAGCTCGTATTTGTCAAGGTCGATTTTGCCGCTTTCGATCGCGTCGAGTATATCCTGCGCCCACGGTACAAGAAGCCAAACTATAGTGCAGCGTTCCTCGCTGACGGTGCGGATAATCCACTCGGGACTTACGCCGCGCAAAAGTACCGCCTTGCTTGCGGAGTACAGGCTTCCGAACCAGTGCATTTTAGCACCTGTGTGGTACAGCGGAGGAATGCACAGAAACACGTCGTCTCTGTCCTGATGGTGATGAGCCTGCTCAACCTTGGCGGAGTGCATAAGGCTTTTGTGAGCGTGCAAAATCGCCTTGGGAAAGCCTGTTGTACCCGATGAAAAGTAAATCGCGCCGTCGTCCTCGTCGGTGATGTAAACGCTCGGAGCGTGGGTGGAGCAGTACGAAATCATCTCCTCGTAGCTGTCCGCAAAGCTCGGGCATTCGTCGCCGACATAGAAATAGTCCTTAACTCTGGGCAGTCTGTCGTGAATTTCCTCAACTCTGCCGATGAACTCAGGACCGAAAATCAGAAAATCGGAATCGCTCTGCTCAACGCAGTACTTAATTTCCTCGGCGGTGTAGCGGTAGTTGAGCGGAACAGCAATCGCGCCGGACTTGAGTATTCCGAAGTAAATCGGAAGCCAGTCAAGGCAGTTCATCAAAAGGATGGCTACCTTTTCGCCTTTTTTAACGCCGCGCGAAAGCAGAAGGTTTGCAAAGCGGTTGGCTTTGACGTCGAACTCTCCCCAGGTGATTTGCTTGCGGAACGCCCCTGTGCGTGCCGACTCAATCAGCGAGTACTCGCGCCAGGTAACGTGGGGGATGTTCTTAACGTCGGGGTTAATCTCAACCAGCGCGACCTCGTCCTTAAAGTAAGTCGCGTTTCTGGTGAGAAGTTCAGTGATAGGCATATAATCTTCCTTTACTAACATAGTTATACATATTAATTTTAATTTTTACAGCTATATTAATATCGCACTTTTTAGTCCGTTTGTCAAGCAAAACAGAGGAAATAGGAATATCTTTGTGAAAAGTGTAACAAAACTTTAACGCTTGTTTGTTTTAAATTGCTAAAGTATTTACAGAGTTTAGAGTTTAGAGTTGAGAGTTAAGAGTTATTAAGAGGAAACTTTTGTTGATAATTGTAGGGGCAAGGCTTGCCCTTGCCCGTGGGAACGTGTGCTGCAAACAAACCTTTCCTTAAATTAATTAGCTAACGCATGGGTGTTGTTACCCAAATCAAAGATTTGGACAACACCTCAAAACTCTAAACTCTATATTGATATTGAATTTCATTGCCGTTTCCTATATAATAATCTTGGTGAATAATATGAATAAACAAAAAATAACTGTGTT
Source organism: uncultured Clostridia bacterium (assembly GCA_946539105.1). Lineage (GTDB taxonomy): Bacteria > Bacillota > Clostridia > Oscillospirales > Acutalibacteraceae > Ruminococcoides. Next base: position 2,268 of record CAMNHG010000095.1, read on the forward strand.
ATTTCTCGCGTTTATAACCGCTCTTAGCCTTAGCTCTTGTTTGAGTGCGGGGGATGGGGAGGCGACCGCAGAATTTACTACCGAGCCTTTGCAGACAACTCAGCCAACTACCGTTCAGCCTACAACTGTACAGCCGACGACCGTTCAGCCCACTACCGCTCAGCCGACAACAATCCCCGAGCCGACCAAACCGCCGTTCAATCCGTACGAGACGGACAACGAGTATGACATCAGCTCAGATTGGTTCAAAAGTCAGGACGGTACCGATTACGGCACGCTTATTGAGGACGTGGAGTACTATTCGACCACCGCGGACGACTATAAGCGGTTCAATATCTTGCTTCCGCCGGGCTACAGCAACAAGAAAAAGTACCCTGTTTTGTATATGATTCACGGCTGGGGAGCCGACTACACCGCGCACGTCTTTGACGGCTCATATTTGCATATGCTCTACGGAAATCTTTTGCGCGAAAAGCGGTGCGAGCCGATGATAATTGTCGGGGTTGATATGTACACTGCGCATCAGGACGAGAAAAACGAGGACGACGGCTGGCATATGCGCTACTCCTACGACAAGGTTGCCGACGACATCGCTGTTGACCTTATGCCGTATATTAAGGAGCATTACTCGGTTGCGGACGAAAGACTCAGCACCGCCGTTGCAGGCGTTTCCGAGGGCGGAGCGCGCTCACTTTGCACAGGCTTTAAGCGACCCGAAAAGTTCGGCTATATCGCCTCAATCGCTCCCGACGGCAACGCGGTTGTAATGAACGACAACTATATGAACAGCTACTGGACAGTGCCGTATTTTGAGGACGGCTTCCCGGTGCCTTCCGATGAAAACAAGCCGAAATACGTCTACCTCGCGGTCGGCTCAAAAGACCCGTGGAATATTTCATTCACAGGTATGTACAGCGATATTTTCAGCAATATGGGAGTTGCGAATCAGTACGATTACGTAGAGGGCTACGGTCACGACTCGGAGTTTTGGGGAGTGTGTATGTACAACTTTTTGCAGAAAATCTTTAAATAGAGTTTAGAGTTTAATTAATAAGAGGAAACGTTAGGTTAAAATTTAAAGCCTCACCCGTTCCAAAAACGGGGGAGGTGTCATTTTGCTCCTGCAAAATGACGGAGGGGGCAGACGTTTCCGATAGCGCAATATTTCCGTCGCAAGTTAAAACGGGGCGTTAGAGGAAGCACCGCCCCCTCAGTCACCGTCAACAAGTTGACGGTGCCAGCTCCCCCGCAAGCGGTGGAGCCTTTAAATTATCATCATACCTTATAAAAATCGGCTGTTGACATTTCTGCCAACAGCCTGATTTTTTTATGCAGTTTAATTTTATAACAGCTCGCGAAGCGAATTTAGCTACAGCGCAAGCTGTAATTTAGCTGTTTTCGAAGGAAACAATTTAGCTCGCCGATAGGCGAATTTAGCTGCCGCAAAGCGGCAATTTAGCTCTTACTCTATCGGCTCAAAGTCAGCAACTCCGTGCTTGCACAGCGGACAGATGAAGTCTTCGGGAAGCTCCTCGCCTTCATAAATATATCCGCAAACCTTGCATACCCAGCCCTTTTTGCCGTCGGTTTCGGGCTTGGGCTTAACGTTGTTCTGGTAGTAGGTGTAGGTCATTGTCTCTTTGTCGGAGAGCACTCTTGCCTCGGTTACCTCGCAGATAAACATTCCGTGAGTGTCGAGGTCAACATACTGCTCAACCTTAAGCGACATAAACGAGTTGATGTAGTGGGGGAGGAACACAAGTCCGTTGTCGCTCTTAAGCGGCTTGCAATCCTTGAACTTGTCGGTGTTTCTTCCGCTCTGGAAGCCGAAGTTTTCAAACACGCTGAACGGAGCTTCTACAGACAGACAGTTGACGTTCATTTTGCCTGTTTCCTGAATAACGTGGTGCGAGTAGTTCTGCTTGTTAATGCAAACGGCAATGCGGTTGGGTGAGTTTGTAACCTGAGTAACGGTGTTAACGATAAGTCCGTTGTCCTTTTTGCCGTCGTTCGAGGTAACAACATACAGACCGTAGCCGATATTGAACAGTGCGGTGAGGTCGTTTTTGTTGGCGGTTGCGCCGTCCTGAGCCATATAGTCCTTGCACAACTCGTCAGCGAGAGCCTCAAGCTGAGCGGTGCTTTCGTCGTTAAGAGCGGACATAATCTTTACGGTGTTGTCGGTAAAGGTGATGTTCTTGCAGCCCTCAAGCATTTTTCTCATAGTCTTAGCCGCAAGCGGTGCCCATGAGCCGTTCTCGATAAGACCGATTGTCTTGTTCTGGAAGTTGCGCTCGGTGAGGTGGTTTATAAATTCGCGCATAAAGGGGAAAATCTCAGCGTTATATGTAGTTGTCGCAAGCACGATTCTGCCGTAGCGGAACGCGTCCTCAACGCACTCTGCCATATCCTCGCGGGCGAGGTCGTTTACTACAACCTTGGGACAGCCCTTTGACTTAAGCATATCAGCGAGCTTCATAACGGCTTTCTTTGTGTTGCCGTAAACCGAGGTATAGGCTATCATAATGCCGTCGCTCTCGGTGGAGTATGATGACCAGGTGTTGTACAGTCCGATGTAGTAGTCGAGGTTGTCGGTGAGAACAGGACCGTGGAGCGGACAGATAATCTTGATGTCGAGGGTTGCGGCCTTTTTGAGTAGGTTCTGAACCTGTGCGCCGTACTTGCCTACAATGCCGATATAGTAACGTCTTGCCTCGCAAGCCCAGTCTTCTTTAACTCCGGCTGCCTTTTTGATAAAGCTCGAAATCTCGTTGTCAACAGCACCGAATTTTCCGAAGCCGTCGGCAGAGAAGAGAACCTTGTCTGTGCTGTCATAGGTAACCATTACCTCAGGCCAGTGAACCATAGGCGCGGCTACAAAGTTGAGCACATGCTTGCCGAGCTCGAGGGTGTCGCCCTCTTTAATGACAATCTGCCTGTCCTCAAAGTCTGTGCCGAAAAAGTTTTTCATCATCACAAATGCCTTTGCTGATGAAACAATCTTAGCGTTGGGGTAGAGGTCCATAAAGTTCTTGATGTTTGCGCTGTGGTCGGGTTCCATATGCTGAACAACAAGGTAGTCGGGCTTTCTCTCACCGAGAGTCATCTCGAGCTTTGAAAGCCAGTCGTTCTTAAAGTTGCGGTCTACGGTGTCCATTACCGCAATTTTTTGGTCGAGGATAACGTAAGAGTTGTAAGCCATACCCTCGGGAACAACATACTGACCCTCGAACAAATCAATTTTGTGGTCGTTAACGCCGATATACTTGATATCATT
>CAMNHG010000096.1 GCA_946539105.1 uncultured Clostridia bacterium
ATCGGAAACAGGTTTAATTTCGATATACGACTTGCCTGCGTTTCCGGTCTTTTTGGTATAATCCGCGGCAAATCTTTGTACGCAGGATGCGTCGAGGACATTTATTACGCCGTCGTTGTTAACGTCTGCAAGCTTATTGTTAAAGATACTGTTCGGTACTTTGCCGATTGATACCTGCTGAATAAGCATTGCGTCAAAGGTATCAACAATACCGTCCTCGTTTACATCACCAATGATGTTGTGAACAGCAGGCGTGACGGTAACTTTTACCTGTGTGCTGACATTGCCGCAGGCTACTGTTACCACAGCGCTGCCCTGCTTAAGTCCGGTAATCTCGCCGTCGTCGCTGACTGCGATAACATCGTTATTCTCGGTGGAATATTTGAATTCAGCGTACTCCGCGGCGGAAGCAGGTGCTACTACCGGGATAACAAAGCTTGTATCTCCGAGCGGAACCTCGATATCCTCAGCGGTAATCTCCGTAACCTCTGAGGGCACGGGCTTTTCAAACTGACCGATTCCGAGCTCATCGAGGAAGTTATACGGCTCCTCACCCTTGACTTCCTTCCAGCCGATTCCGTCCTCGGGAGTGATAGCGAGTTTCAGGTTTGCGCTGTTTGTGCCGTATTTGTCAAAGATTTTCTCGGGAATATCGTCGCTGACAAAGTTGAGAGTTACGTTTGAGCCGACGGGAATTTCGGGTATTTTAACTCCGCCGTAGTTGATGTAGAACGGTTCGGTGTCGGGAACATCGGGGTTCATAACATCCGCCTGAACAGCGAGGTCGTTGAAGATAAAGTCGAGCTCGTCGCCGCCCTTATAATCATCGTTACCGATGTTGCTGACGGTTGCGGTAACGTGATATTTAACCGCGTCTGTGCCGTCTGAGAATTCGTTTTCGGGATCCGCGTGGGCAAGCTCAATGCTCAGCTTTGAATCGTGGCGGAATTTGTAGGGTTCACTTGTGAACTTCACTTCTCCGTCGTCAACTATTTCGTAGTAAAGCTGTACTGTTCCGCTGAGAACTTCCTCGGGCACGGTATAGGTGAAGATTTCTTCCTTATCTTCTCCGCCGAGCCATACGGGATATTCAACGGTGTCAACGGTTTCGGTCTTGCCGTTTACCAAGCTCTTAAGGCGAAGCGTTACGTCTGAGCCGTTATGGAAGCCCTCATTTGCCGCCTTTACGGTTACGTTAACGGTTTGACCGGGTGTGGGATAATACTCAGAGAACTCAATCTCGTTCCCGTCATCCTCTACTCCGCTCTCATAATAAGGCGCGAGGTCAAATTCGGAAATAGCAAAGCGATTGTTTATACGCTCCATTTTTTCTCCGCTGTAATCGTAGTCGAACGCCTCGTACGCGCAGAGAATATTGTCCTTGCCGAATACAACAGCGTCGCGGTTACCCTTGTAGAAGCCTGTGCCGTCTGCAACGCTTAAGCCGCCTGTTGTAAGAGCGACCTTATTGCCCCAGAAGCCGTTCAAAATCTTTGCAGGCTTGCTGAGCTTTTCGGTCTTGGTTTGACCGTTGCTTTCGGTTACGGGGTTCTTGTTTTCATCAATAACGGCTACATCTTCGATTTCGGTGATTTCGTCAATCTCGAACTGTCTGCCCCAAATCTGCTGCTGATCGCCCTCGGACTGAGTCCAAAGCGCAAACAGCTCGCCTTCGCCGCCGTTATACACCTTGAGGTCCTCGCCAACGGTGTGGTCTTCGTCCTCGGTAATGTAGTGCGGCTCGGCTTCGGCATTGATAAAGCCGTAATGGTCGTTTAACAGATACAGGTTATTGACGTTTTGATATCCGTATTTGCCGTCGTACTTGTAGAACAGCAGGGTGTTGTCTACTCCCTTATAGCTTACGCTGACAAATTCGGGATTTGCCGTTACGGCGCTTTCGTCAGCGATTAACAGAGAGCTGTCCTCTGTCAATTCTCCGTTTTGACCTACAGAGTAACGGTTGAGATACATATTATTCTTTGTACCGTACTGCTCGGGGTTGGAATACTTGGTCTCCGTCAGCGGTTTTTCAAGAATAAGATTATTCTGCTCGGTCGAAATGTAAGAGAGAAGAATATTGTCGTTATAGCTTGTTACAGAGTAGTCGGAAATTGTTTTGCCGTTTGTGTTAATTTCCATACCCTTTGTGAAGTTAAGCTTTCCGTCCTTTACGGAGGTGCTTGCCGTACCGAGGGTAATTGGACGGCTGTTAAGCTGATTGATAGAGGTGTCCTCTGTTATGCCGTTAATGTCGATATTCTCATAGAATACGTTTACGGTTTCGGTTTTGGGATTGTAAACTCCGGAAACTCTGTCGGCAAGCTTGCCGTTTGTATCGTCAATAATTCCGTAGTCGGTGAACTTGCCGGTCTTTTTATCGAAAAGCATACCCATAACCTTAAAGGACTTCAACAAATCCGTAACAGGTAAATCCTCAATCTTTTGATAATCTATAATGCCGCTCTGCCAGATAAGGAGAAGCTTATCGCCGCAGTCGACCATATCAATGTTTGCTACAACATCCTCGCTCTTGTCAAAGATTTTCTTTTCGCTTTCAGTCAGGCTGTCGGTGTTTTCAAACGATTCTGTAGGACTGAACTTTTCTATTACCTTTTGCTGTTCTGTATCGTAAATGTAGCAGCGCAGGCAACGCATATCGCCGCCATCGTCGAGCGAGTTTGCAATCAGGTAACGGTTATCGGAGATTTTTCCGATTACAGGTACCATCTGGGAAGCGGTTGTTTCCTCGTAGGTGTCCTTAACGCCCTTTGCGGCAGCTTCCGCACCTAATGCCTCGGAATCCTTATCCTTCAATACAGAGGTATTGTAAACGTCGGAAGCCTTGGCAATTCTTAAATCGGAAAGCTTAGCGTCCATTATGAAGTCTTCACTGTTAGCCGCCAGGACATTTTCCGCTACCTTGGAGAGCTTTGCGTCGGTGTCAAGGAGAACTTCCTTGTCGATATCCCAGGTGTAGTCAACCTTGAAGAACAGCAGCTCGGCAAACAGTCCGCCCTTTATGCCGAATATCATTTTTCCGTGGTTTGTGCCGCTGATTGTCGAATCCAAGCTGAAGTCAATATGGCCGCCGATTGATACAACTCCGTCGTAGCCGATTCCGACTCCGAATTTAAGCACGAAGTTTTGCTTAAATACGCCGTGGGTGTCGTAGTAGTAGCCGTTATCAAGCGTGTTGCTCGTCCAATAGCCCTGAGTGAATTTATTAGGCGTGTGAACAAGATAACCGAGGTTGTTAACCGAGATGTCGATATAAACAAAGCACGGTACAACAACTATTGTAAACGGAATTGAAATTTTAACGCCTACCTTTGCGCCGAGCAGGAATACGCTTGCGGTGTAATGGCGCACGCCTGCGTCGGTCGTGTAATACTCAAGCTGATAAGCAAAGGTTACCGTGAGCGAGATTGTCGTTGACGTGTGCAATCCCTGGGCAGGATCGGTCTTTTTGGTATCAAGCAGCTTTGCGAGCTTGTCGTACTGCTTTTTAACGCTCGAAACATCCCAACTGCCCTGTTCGTCGCCTTTATCGGTTTTTGCGATACTGAGCTGAATTCCTATTTCAAGGCAGTAGAGATCCTTGCCGGATTTTTTATCCTTCTGACCGGTAGCCTTGTCGGAGTAAATCGGTGTGAAGCCGAACAGTGAGAACAACGGGCTTACAGGGCCGATTCCGGGAGCTGAGGGAAGCTTAACGTTTCCGGCGCTTTTATCCTCCGAAGGATCGTCGTAGTAGCCGATATCGGGCATATAGCTTACTACCTTTTCGATATTGGCGTTTACGAACGAATAGCCGACCTCAAAACGGCCGTAGGATGTCATTTTGTCGCCGGTCTTGTTATAGAACTCAACGTACATTTTGTCGCCCTGCTTAGCCTTTTCGGACAGTACCGTTTCGTAGTTTGCAAAGCAGGAATCTGCGGAAACAGGCTTTTCGTCGGAGGCGTGTTCAACGCCCTTGTCGTTTGAAAAGCTCCAGCGCGCAAGGTTTACGGGCTTATCCAAAGGCACGTTGTTTGCGTCAAAACGAACCTGGAAGCTTACCGGACGGGTATTAACCAAAGTGATAGTGCTGCCGTATTCGCCGGAAATATCCGCATTGTACGCGGTAACTCCAATTGGCTTTACGCCTTGAGTGGTATCGCTGCTGATTACAATTTCAGTTGTGGCGCAAGCCTTTGTGCTGTTCGCAAGATTTATGGTAACGTCGCAAACATAGGTATTGCCGTTGTAGATAATCAGCGCGCGGTTTGTCTGGGTATAGTTCCTCTGATTTGGCTTGAAGCCTCCCATTTGAATTTCGGAGTATTCTTTCTTGGAGGGATCTTGCTTAAGGATAAATTGTCCGTTTTTATCCGCCTCGCCTACATATCCGTCCATATAGATAAGAGCGCCTTCGGCTGCAACTTTTTTGTTATCGGAAGATGAAGCCGGATGAAGAATTGTGCTTTCGGGCGTGAGGATTTTTCCCTTTAACGGTTTGTTTATATTCTCCTCGACCTTTTCAAAGGTCAGGGTAATGAAGTTATCGTTAACCATTGAAGGATTTTGCACTACAAAGTTAAAGGTATTTCCTAAGAAGGTCTTTTCCTGATGAGTGGACGCGCTTGTGTATTTCCATACAGCGTAGTAACCGAATTTCGGCGTTGCTGTCAGGTCAATACGCGATCCGCACTTAATATCATTAAAGCTTATGTCAACATTTGTCTGCGCGTTGTTGATATATATACCGTTGACCATGGCTTTTCCCGATGAGTCAACCGTGCAGTACTTTGTTCCCTTTGAGGTAAAGTCGCCGTCGTCGGGGTTGGTGACAACAAGCCTTGTTTGGGAATTCTTTTTAACAATGAACGGCGTAACTCTGAAATACTTATTTTCAAGCGTTACCTTAAGTGTGTCCTTTGCCTCGTTGCTGACCATATGGTCGTCGGCTTTTTCAAGTCCTTCCTCTGTGTCGGAATAGCGGTAATGGTAGTTTACCGTATTGCTTACGCCGTAAGCCGAGGGCGTAAAGGTAAAGTTAATCTCGTCGCCGTCAAAATATTTGCCGCCTCGGCTGCTGTCGCTGCTCCATGTAACCGTGCCGTAGTCCTGACCGTTAAGGGTGTATTTACCGGTATGGTTGGCGTTGTCAGCCTCAAACTTAAAGCCTGTTAACTTGTCCTCGTAGCTCTGTACCGAAAAGTCTACGGGATCGAATTCAACAACAGGTTCGATAATAATCTTGTTGCCGTGGAAGTAGCTTTCGTACTTTCTGAGGATATCAGGTGTAAGCTCAAACTTTTTATCTTTTAACAAAGAAATAGTTTCCGAAACTCTTGATTCGTCGTTAGGATCGATAAATCTGATACCCTTAAGAGTACCCGAGCCGTATTTTGAGTCTACATCTGTTTTAATAACGGTTTTATCGTAGCGGTAGAAGGTTGCGTTGTTTGTGTCGGCAGCGCTTGTTTTGCCGGGATCGGTAAAGAGAGAGTTCTTTACA
>CAMNHG010000097.1 GCA_946539105.1 uncultured Clostridia bacterium
GCTTTAAATGTATTGAAAGGTTTTGTGCGCGAAAAAACGCTGTCATTCTGAGCGCGTGCGGAGGAGGGCTTTAAAAAAACAACACAAAGAATAGTAACTTTGTGTTGTTTTTTCTTTATATTATAAATATACAGGCTTATAAATAAAGTCTTTTGTTTCCGACTGGTTCTTATGATGCACAATAGCACGATTGCTTTCCGAATAAAACCAATATAAGTCTTGCGCGACTCCGGAAGACTCAAAAGCGAACACATTTACATTCGCATTAGCGATTGTCCAATATTTGTCTGACCCACGTCTTTGTGGCCATAGTGAAATATAATGAGTGAAATCGGTACCATCAAGTTTTTTAAAATAGTCCTTATCATACGGCATTGATTTTGACAAGAAAACAATATTATAAGACTTTTGGTTATTATCGCAAAAAGCATTTAGGGTTTTCGGAATTTTTAAACCGGCAAAAGCATTTTTCTGGACATTTTTGATTCTTGCAGGAACAACTATTTTTTCGAAGCTTGAATCATTAAAACATCTTTTTGCGATATTTACAACATCAGGAGCGAAAACATCAGTAAAACTCTTGAGCCCCTTAGATTCTTCAAAAGAACGAATATATGTATAACCCCTTGGGAGTACAACATGCTCAAAAGTTGAACAATAGAAAGCAGAAACATATTCAACAGCCCCGAGAGTTTCTACCTTGTCAACAGCATCAAAGCACCCTGCATTTGGAACAAATAAGTTTTTACAGGTCTTAAAAAAAGGACCCTTAACGGAATATATATTCTTACAGAAAACAAAAACATTGTTTGGTGTACCATTTGTATAGCTTTTTTCAAGCGAAATTTGAGAATAATCTTTGCCCTTAACATATGCAACAGGGTCACCAAATTCAAAACCAAAAATATTTGCCGGGACGTAAATATTTTTTTGTTTTGAATTATTTTTATTTATATCATAACCCAACAAATAAGAAACGGGTTGTTGCGAGTAAATTACGCCATACCTATCAACAGCATCAGCACACCAGCCGGACACATTCTCGTAAAAATAAGGTCTATTGACAAGCCCGTTAGGGGCAATATAAAACCTATCGGTAAAATTTATTTTAGAAAAGATACGTCTTATAAGATCCGGATCTGTTTGCAACTCCCTGTCCTTTTCGATCATCTCTTTCGAGATCCACGAGGTATTGGGAGATTCAAAGCCGCCGATACCCGCAAACATTTTTTGGAAGAAATGTACGTCCTCAATATTGACGATCCCGTCCTCGTTGACGTCCGCGAGCAAAACCGACTTCGGCGTGCGCATAGGCGAACCATCGCCCATAGCACCTGCCAGATATTCCTTGATACAGTTGAGGTCTCTGCCGTCATGGAAGCCGTCCTGAGTAACGTCAAGCAAAGCGTTGTAGTAGATGTCAAACTGATTGATCAGCGCGTAAACATCGTCAACACCGACCTCGCCGTTTCCGTCAAAATCGGCGTGGGCAAGATCGAGATCCATTTCTTCGGTGTAATTCGCGATGATGTAATTTTTTGCCTCAATATTTGTCGCGTCGCTCAGATCGTTTTTGATCTCCTCGTAATTAAAATATTTGAAGAATGAAATAATATCGTTTTCGTCCAGTTTACCGTTGCGGTCAACATCGCCCGCCGTGACCTGCTTAAGGTCAAAATCCGCAAGCATTCTTTGGAGAGTTGTAACGTCGGATACACTGATGATACCGTCCATATTGATCTCGGCGGTTTCGGCAAGCTTTTCTTCGGGGATAGAAATCATCTGCGCGACTGCCTTTTGCAGCTCTGTGGCGTCGTCAACGTTAACGCTGCTGTCGCTGTTTACGTCGCACCAAAGCGAAACGCCGGTGTTTTCAACCGTGCGGGTCTCGGCTTCCTCGCGCAGTACCCACTGCTCCTCTTGGCGCGCCCAAAAGTTATCGCTCACTTCAAGCGTGCCGGGCACTGTAGGCTGATAATCTTCCTTGAAAATTATGTCGACTTCGCGGTACATTGAATTACTCTGCGCCGAAACCGACAAAGACGCTAAAGTGCCAAGCAAAGCGCATACAAGCACAAGGCTCAAAAGCTTTTTGATGTTTTTCATATTCTCTCCTCCAAATGTTTTATTGCTGTTGTTATTGATAATTTTACCATATTGTCAATGGTATTGCAATAGCGCAGGAAGAATTTGAAAGGGGATTTTTTGATTTGCGCGATTTAAAGGAGTGGAAAAGTTTTGTGCGCGAAAAAAGCACTGTCATTCTGAGCTTTAGCGGAGAATCTCACGGATAAAGCACAATTTTCCTTTGCGCAGTTTAAAGGCTCCACCGCGTGCGGGGGAGCTGTCGCGTCAGCGACTGAGGGGGCTGCACTTCCTTAACCGCTCCGTAATAAACCGAAACGCATACATTTAATTTACAACGTAGGGGCGGACCCGTGTGTCCGCCCCTACAATTATTCATTATTCATAATTCATTATTCATTACTACTGTCTGCCCCCTCCGTCATTTTGCAAGGCAAAATGCCACCTCCCCCGTTCATAACGGGGGAGGCTTTAAAATCATTTTATAAAATTCAAAATCTCGGCGATAACGTTGTCGCGGCTTTTGTCGTTTAGTATTTCGTGCCTGCAGCCGCCGTACAGAACAAATTTAATATCCGCGCCGTTTGCTTTCAGCTTATCGTGAACCGCCTTCGGACCTCTGCCGTAATCTCCGACAGGGTCTTCCGCGCCTGAGACGAGCAGAATCGGCTTTTTGGTAACGCAGGAACTAAACCACCTTTTTGAGTTGCTCTCCTTGTTGAGCATTACCAGGTCGTTCATTGCCGACACTGTAAAGCGGAAGTTGCAGTATTTGTCGGCGGCAAAGCTGTTGCGTACATCTTCGTAGTTGCTCAGCCAGCCGTATGTGCCGTCGCCCTCAAAGCGTTTGTTGTATGTGCCGAAGGCGAGGTTTTGCAGGAAGTTCGAGATATACCTGCCGCCCTTTACTTTTTTGATAACCGCGATTGCCGCAAGTCCGGGGTTTGTTGCGGGATTCGGACCGCCTGTGCCCATAATAATCAGCTTGTCGTGCATATTGAACTTCTCGGCGGCAAGCCTTACGATAAACGAGCCCATGCTGTGACCCATCAGGATATACGGCAAATCGCTGCCGTACTCGCTTTTTACTGCGTTGGCGAACACGGCTACGTCGTCTACCAACAGCTTCCAGCCGTCCTTGTCCGCGATATAACCAAGCTCCGAATCATCAGCAGCGGTTTTGCCGTGGCCGAGGTGGTCGTAGCCGAAAACTATGTAGCCCTGATTCGCGATTTCGAGCATAAACTCGTGATATCGTCCGGTGTACTCGCACATTCCGTGAACCAGCTGAAAAAGTCCCTTGACCTCGCCCTCGGGCATATAAACACAGCCGTTTAGCATATGAATTTGATCTGTCGATAAAACGCTTTTTTTGATAATCTGTACCATAATAAATCTCCCTTATATGCTGACCTGAGCCGCTTTTACAGCCTTGTGCCAGCCGCTTAAAAGCTCGTCGCGCTTCGCGCTGTCCATTGACGGCTTAAAGCTGATTCCGCCCTTGCAAAGCGACAAAAGCTCTGATTTGTCCTTGAAAAATCCAACCGCGAGCCCTGCCAAAAACGCCGCGCCTGCCGCGGTTGCCTCGCCGTTTGACGGGCGGAAAACAACCGTATCCGAGATGTCGGCTTGAAACTGCATTAAAAAGTTGTTCGAAGCCGCTCCGCCGTCAACCCTTAGGGTCTCGATTTTGCTTTCGCTGTCCGCCATCATTGCCTCGAGCAAGTCCTGGGTTTGGTACGCGATAGATTCGAGCGAAGCCCTTATAATGTGTTCAATTCCGGTGCCTCGCGTAAGTCCGGTGATTGTGCCGCGGGCGTTCATATCCCAGTACGGAGCACCCAGTCCGGCGAACGCCGGTACTACATAAACACCGCCGCTGTCCGCGACCTTGCAGGCAAAGTACTCGCTGTCGCGCGATTCGCGGATAAGCCCAAGCTCGTCGCGAAGCCACTGGATAACCGCTCCGCCGACAAACACGCTGCCCTCAAGCGCGTATTCGCGCGGCTCGCCCTTTGCTGTTGCGGCTGCGGTAGTGATAAGTCCGTGGCGGCTGTGAACCGGGGTTTGTCCGGTGTGCTCAAGCAAAAAGCAGCCGGTACCGTAGGTGGTTTTTGCGTCGCCGGGGTTAAAGCAGCCCTGACCGAACAACGCCGCCTGCTGGTCGCCCGCGATACCGCAAATCGGAATCTGCGCTCCCATTACGTTCGCGTAGCCGTAAATTTCGCTGCTGCTCTTAATCTCGGGCAGAATTTGGCGCGGAATATTCAAAAGCTCCAAAAGCGAATCGTCCCAGTCGCCGGTTTTAAGCGAGCAGAGCATTGTGCGCGAGGCGTTTGTGGTGTCGGTTATGTGAGCTTTGCCGTCGGTCAGCTTCCACAGCAGCCAGGTGTCGATTGTGCCGAACAGCAGCTCTCCGTTTTTCGCGCGTTTGCGGTCGGGGTCGTATTTATCCAAAATCCATTTCAGCTTAGTACCGCTGAAGTACGCGTCGGGGCGCAGTCCGGTGACTTCCTTAATGAAGTCCTCTTTGCCGTCTTTAATGAGCTGTTCGCACATTTCCGCGGTTCGGCGGCACTGCCAGACAATCGCGTTGCAAACCGGTCTGCCCGAGCTTTTCTCCCACACAACGGTGGTTTCGCGCTGGTTGGTAATGCCGATTCCGGCGATTTCCTCGGGGTTGATTCCGCTTTTTGCCACACATTCTGTCATAGCGGCGTACTGGTTTGCATATATCTCCATTGGGTCGTGCTCTACCCAGCCCGGCTGAGGATAAATCTGGGTAAATTCATGCTGTGCCGTGCAGACGATGTTTGCTTTTTTGTCAAACAAAATCGCCCTTACGCTTGTTGTTCCCTCGTCAAGAGCGATAACATAATTTTTCATAATCCACCTCGCGTATGGTTTTATATTTTAATTATATAACTATATTGGGACGTTGTAAACGAAATTAAATATTTTTTCGTAAAATTTTCAAATCTCATAATACTTGCAAAAAACCGCAATATGTGATAGAATATGTCCTACGATATTATATGATACAGATAGGTTATGATTAAATGAAAATTAAGATATTGGCACTTATCACGGCAATGCTTGTGCTTGTCTGCGTTTTTGCCGGCTGCGGAGAGGAAGAAAACACCGCAACTCCCGACGAGGCGGTAAGCAATACGGCGACAGCTGACGAGGCTGCGACCTCTGCCGAAGTATCAAGTGCTCCGAGCACCGCGGCGACTCAGCCCTCCGGCGCGAAAGACCAAAAAGCAACTACCCCTCAGGGCGATACCCAGCCGACAACTCAAAAGCCGGTTCAGGATAATATTCCCGAGGATACAATCGGCGGCGGCAACATCAACCCGAATCTTTACGGTATTATAGATTTGGTTGTTCAGGAGATGAACGAGCTTGCAATCC
>CAMNHG010000098.1 GCA_946539105.1 uncultured Clostridia bacterium
AGATTTACACCCACCTGAGCAATGAGCAAATGAAAAACGCCGCAGAGGCAAATCCCCTTTCCGGAGTTCATAAAAAAGATGATTAAAGCCTTTAAACAGCTAACTTTTATGTTTTATTGTAGGGGCGACCATTGGTCGCCCGGGAAACATGTGCCGTGATTACCGTACAATCCGTTTTAATCGCGATAAACGGACGTTTAATTCAGCACACAAAAATACATCTGAGATTATAATGTTTTGTTCCTGTCCTGCGGGCGTGCAATGCACGCCCCTACGAATGTAAAGGATAGGTTGCAATGTTTTGAAACGTCTGCCCCCTCCGTCATTTTGCAGGGCAAAATGACACCTCCCCCGTAGCTTCGCGACGGTGGAGGCTTTAAATATTATTACTTAAAACCACCGCACTTCCGATATCCGTCAACGGCATATCTTGATACAATATTTCTATATCAGAATTATACAGAGAGCAGAATTGTCTTATCTTGTCATAATCAGGGTGATTTTTAATGTTCCCGAAAAAGAATACCTTGCCGTTGTCATAAAACCCTGCACCGCCGATAAAGCCGTAATCGTAGCCTTTAAGCGCGATATTACCGGGCGAAATAAGCAACACCTCTGCCCCATTATTTTCAAGTGCTTTTGCTATGCCCTTATCCGCGGTAATAACCGCATTTTCGGCAACCTGTAATGACGAGCACCTTGTATATCCCTGATTTACATTTACAAGTTTAATATTTTCCTCACGGCAGTAGTCAAGCACGGTGTCGTCCACACTGTCAAGCCTGCCGTAGAGCGTATTTCCGATAAAAAGGCAGTTGAGCAGTACATTTTCAGGGTACTTCTCCCCTGCTTTTTTTGCGCAGTTTTCAAGGGTAAACAGCCTGTCGTTAATCTGCAAAGCCTGCATATCCGCATGAAGCTGCTCGGGTTCGGCAAATTCTTCTATTTTCTTTGAAAGAATTATGTTGTACCCATATCGTGCAAGTTCCCTGCAAAAGCAAGGGTACAAGCCGCTTATAATCAGGCTTTTCATACGCTGACAGCCTCAAAAGCCTCTCTTATGTTTTTTACTCCGATAAGCACCGCCTCATCGCAGTGAACACCTTTTAGGTTGTGATACGGAAGAATTATGCGCGTAAAGCCGAGCCTTACCGCCTCGTTAATCCTCATTTGAGCCTGAGAGACAGAGCGAATCTCGCCTGCAAGTCCGATTTCGCCGAAAACCACGGCATTTTCGTCAACAGGCGTGTCCTTTAAGCTGCTGATAAGTGCCATCGCAATCGACAAATCTATCGCGGGCTCGTCCACCCTTAGACCGCCTACGATATTGATATAAGCGTCATTGTTCGAGAAATAATATCCGGCTCGCTTTTCGAGCACGGCAAGCAGCATAGAAAGGCGGTTGTAGTCGTAGCCGGTCGCCATACGCCTTGCGTTGCCGTAGCCGCTTTGGGTGGCAAGTCCCTGAGTTTCCGCCAAAATCGGACGCGAGCCCTCGATAGTGCACGTAACGCAGGTTCCCGATACATTCTTAGGTCTGCCCGAAAGCAGCATTACAGAGGGATTTTCGACCTCTTTCAAGCCCTTATCGGTCATCTCAAAAACGCCGATTTCGTTTGTAGAGCCGTAGCGGTTCTTGACCGCTCGCAAAATCCTGCAAGCCATTTGCTTGTCGCCCTCAAAGTGCAGAACCGTATCGACAATATGCTCGAGTACCTTGGGACCCGCAATAGAGCCTTCCTTGTTGACGTGCCCCACAACGAACATCGGAACGTCCATTCCCTTTGCCGTGCGCATAAGCATATTTGTGCACTCGCGCACCTGGGTAACGCTTCCGGGAGAAGAATTGAGCTCAGTCAGGTTCATAGTCTGAATCGAATCGACCATCACCAAATCGGGCTTAACGTTCTTAATCTGCTCGCAGACAACCTCAACATCTGTCTCGGTCATAACGTATAGATTCGGGGAATCCACCCCAAGTCTGTTTGCCCTGAGCTTAAGCTGACGCTTGCTCTCCTCGCCCGAAACATAGAGGATTTTAAGAGAGCTTCCCATAAACTGGCAAATCTGCATAAGCACGGTTGATTTGCCTATTCCCGGGTCGCCTCCGAGCAAAATTAAACTTCCCTTTACAATTCCGCCGCCGAGCACACGGTTGAGCTCCTTGCAGCCTGTGTCATAGCGGTGCTCATCATCGGTTGATATTTCGTTAATCGAATACGGCTTGGCATATGACGAAAAGGAGCGGCTTTTTACCGCGGGAGAGCTCTTTGAGGTGTCCTTGATTTCCTCATTCATTGTATTCCATTCTCCGCAGGACGGACATTTTCCATACCATTTCGGCGACTCATAGCCGCACTCGGAGCAAATATAAACGCTTTTAATCTTAGCCATTTTTCACATTCCTTTAGTTTGAATTATAGTAATCGAGCAGACCTGCCGTCACGCAAAACGCAAGCTGTTTTTGATATTCACGGCTTTTCAGCCTTTGACATTCTTCAAAGTTCGAGATAAAACCGCACTCCACAATAACCGCAGGCTGGTTGGTGTTTTTGAGAAGATAAATGTCATTGCCTGCCTTTTTGCACTCCCTGTCAAGCCCTGTCAGGAGCATTGAATTTACCGAGCGCTTCATACTTTCGGCAAGGGATTTGCTCAGCTCGTTATTCGGTGAGTAAAACACCTGAGAACCGTGAGCCTTGCTGTCGGAAAACTTGTTTTGATGAATACTGATAATCACGTTGCTTTCATCAGCATTATACATCTTTAATCTCGCCTTCATATCATTGAGCTTTCGCTCTTTAACGTTGCTTCCGCTGTCCGACACAAAGTTATCGCTATCGCGCGTTAGGGCGGTATCAAAGCCGAAAAGCCTGATTAAATCTGCGCTATCCTTTGAAATAAGCAGATTAATATCCTTTTCCAAAACGCCGTTGCACACAGCTCCGCCGTCCTGTCCGCCGTGCCCGGGGTCGATTAAAACCTTCGGCATATTTTTGAGCGGCTGAGCGGAAGTTTCAAGCCTGATTTTTGATGACGAGAGCACCATCAACAGCATAAACGCTGCAAGCGGAATAACTACGGCAGAAACACCGATAATCTTTTTTATCATACAATCCCTCCGCTGTAAATTACGCGGAAAAATTGCGCTTTATTACTGCTATTATACATCAAAACCGAAAACTTGGCAATAAAAACAAAATATAACTTGTAACACAGTTTAATAAATGGTATAATTTATATGATTTTAATGTAAGGAGTTTGCTATGAAAAGACCGGGAAGAAACGATTTGTGCTGGTGCGGAAGCGGTAAAAAGTACAAAAAATGCCACATAGGATTTGACGACAGAATTGAGGAAATTGAGTTTCAGGGGCATATTGTCCCCGACCACAGCATTATAAAAAACGCTGAACAGATTGAGAAAATCAAGGAGAGCGCGAAGATTAACATTGCCGTGCTCGATTACGTAGCAGAGCATATCAAGGCAGGAATTTCAACCGCCGAGATTGACCGCTGGGTGTACGACATCACCACCAAGATGGGCGGAATCCCTGCTCCGCTCAATTACGAGGGCTTTCCGAAGAGCGTTTGCACCTCGATTAATGATGAGGTTTGTCACGGAATCCCGAGCGAGGACATTATACTTAAGGACGGAGATATAATTAACGTTGACTGCTCGACCGAGCTGAACGGTTATTTTTCCGATTCATCAAGAATGTTCTGCATTGGCGAGGTGAGCGAGGATAAGCGCAGGCTTGTTGAAGCCGCAAAGCAGGCTCTTGATGAGGGCTTGAAGCAGGTTAAGCCCTGGGGATTTCTCGGAGATATGGGACAGGCTGTTAACGACTTTATCAAGAGCAAGGGCTACTCGGTTGTAAGAGAAGTAGGCGGTCACGGAATCGGTCTTGAATTTCACGAGGAACCGTGGGTAAGCTATGTAAGCAAGAAAAACACCGAAATGCTGATGGTTCCGGGCTTTATCTTCACGATTGAGCCGATGATAAATATGGGTGCTCCCGAGATTTTTACAGACGAGGATAACGGCTGGACAATCTACACCGAGGACGGCTCACCCTCGGCACAGTGGGAAATTCAGGTGCTTGTCAGCGAGGACGGATATGAGATAATATCTTACTAAGTTGAAAGTTGAAAATTGAAAGTTGAAAATTTAGGTCGGGAATATAAGTTTGCTTTTTGCAAAACGTTATATTCCCGACTGAATTAATATGGTGCTTTACAAATTGATAATTGATAATTTCGGTCGGGTAGATAGGTTTGCTGTCCCGAAACGTTTAGTTCCCGAATGAATTAATATTGTGCGAATTTAACTTTTTCAAATCCTCAGAATAAATTTAAATCGGGTGCGGGAAATTCCCCTGACAGGGGAAATGTCGCAAAGCGACAAAAGGGTTGCCGTCCGGCTACGGAGAGCCCGCCATTAATTTTCCATTTTCCATTATCAATTTTCAATTATATAACTCCGTATTTTGTTTTAACGCGTTCGAGCTTTTCGAGCATTGGCTCTGATAGAAAAAACAGCACCGCAAGAGTGGAAAAGCCGTGTATAATATCAAGCGGAAGTCCTTGGAGCATATACGCCGTGATCGTCTGAAAATTTACGGGAGTACGCGTTAAAATAAGCGTAGAAAAGTTCATTATTCCGCCGTAAATTACGACCGTTACAATAAACCCGAACACGCACAGAACCCCTCTGCTTTGGTACAAAAGCCCTTTTCTGAACAGCACACCTGCCAAAAAGCCGATGATACCTGCCGCAAACATCTGCCATGGCGTCCACGCGCCCTGACCGAAGTAAAAGTTAGACACCAGCATTGTCACCGCTCCGACCATAAAGCCTGTTTCTCCGCCGAAGGCTACACCTGAGATTATGACTATCGCAAGCACGGGCTTTATCTGAGGGAGCGCGATAAAAAGCGTTCTTCCGGCAATCGCGATCGCGCAGAGCACGGCGATTATCACAAGCTCTCTCGCCTGTGGCTTTCGCCCCTCAAAAACAAAAAAGAACGGAACCATACACTCAATCAGCACAAGCAGAGAGATAAACAGATACTTTTGGTCGTCAAGGTAGGTTGTGCCGATGAAAATTGTGAGCGGAATTAACAGCAATATCATCACAGCCGCCGCTATTGTGCGTTTTGGCAGCTTACTGTCCTTTCGTTCATCTGTTCTTTCTTTCGCCTTTGTAAGTGAGCTGAACGAGAACATCAAAATTACGTACGGCACGGCTATGAACAGAAAATTCACCGCCAAATTGAAGTCCTTAGGTCTGATAAACCCGAGCGCGTCTACATTAAATAATATTCCGAAAATCAACAGCAATGCCCCGATTACCGCAGTTATCTTTTTATAAAGCGGCATTTTGGGCTTGCTTTTTTCTTTTATTTCAACATCTTGATTGCCGATAAAAAAGCTCTCGCTGTCATCGGGCTTGTCCTCTTCCCTTTTGCC
>CAMNHG010000099.1 GCA_946539105.1 uncultured Clostridia bacterium
GGAAGATAGAATATGTAACCTTTATGACCGTAATCGCTTAAATAGTCCTCTTTTGGGAGCTTGGTACCCGGCCAATCGCCTAAAATAGCGTTGCCGTTCTCATTCCAGGCGTAAACGTAGAAATCCTCCCAGTCAAGAGTATTTACAAAGTCAATTCTGTAAGTATAATCGGGTTCGGTGCTTTCGGGCTGTGTGGACGGAGTTGTCGGAGACGAGGGATCTACCGGCGGAATACTGAACGGAGTAACTAAATAATGTCCCATATCGTCCATTGTGCCGTCAAGCCAAAATCTGTAAAGAGAAAAATCCTCGATATCCTCGGTCTGGTTTCCTTTGTTGTCGTGAATAACGTAGCCCTTGGCACCGTCGGGAATATTAAGAACATATCTCTCCAAGCCGTCTTCAACCACATCATAGGTCAGGGCTGTACCCGGCCATTCGCCTATAAGAGGATTGCCGGAGTTGTCGTAGGCGTACATATACACGTCCTCAAAACCAAGTGAATTATAGAAGCAGTAAAAAGTCTCCTTCCAATCGGGTACGGTGTAATCTACAGGATTATCGGAGTATCCGATTACGTTGTAACGGCCATTCTCGTCTGTTGAGCCGTCAAGCCAGTAGCCGTCATAATTCTGAAAATCCGTAATATCAACGGTATGTTTGTTATTTTCGTCAGCGAGGATAAAGCCCTCGGTGTTCTGAGGAAGGGTTATCAAAAAGAAGTTCTCGCCGTAATCGTTTGTTCCGTAAACATCAATCTTCAAGCCGGGATACGCGCCGAAAATATCGTTATTGTTTTCGTCCCAGGCATAAACATAAGCCTTACCCCAGCCGAAGTTATCGGTGATTTTTATTTCGTATTGCAGAGCACATACGGGAACATCATCCGTAACGGCGAAAGCCGCGACAGGGAACGCGCAAATTAACAGCGCGGCGGCCAGTATTAAAGAGAGTATCTTTTTCATAAACAACATCCTTTCGAGAGTATATCTATTCAATATAATTATAGCACAAACAGACATTTCTGTACATAGATTATCGTACAAAAATAAGGTAAGGGTTTTGAGCAGATTGCACAGGAGGTTGAGAGTTGAGAGTTAAGAGTTAAGAGTTTAGAGTTGAGAGTTTAATTGTAGGGGCGGACCCGTGTGTCCGCCCGGGAAACGTGAACCGTGTTAACCGAATAATCTGTTTTAATCGCGATAAACGAACGTTTTATTCAGCACACAAAAACACGTATGAAAATTATGTTGTGTTCCTGTCCTGTGGGCGGACACACGGGTGATTCCCCTATTAGGGGAAATGTCGCAAAGCGACAAAAGGGTTGCCGTTGTGCTAAGAACGCCCCTACAGTTATGAATTAAGGTTATTTCGCAATTCATAAGGTGGCGTTATCGGAAACGTCTGCCCCCTCCGTCATTTTGCGGAGCAAAATGCCACCTCCCCCGTTATGAACGGTGGAGGCTTTAAAAATTAAACTCTAAACTCTTAACTCTAAACTCTGCAAAAAAAGCTGCCGGCGTTTCCGTCAGCAGCTCACTGTTAATTGTTAATCGTTAATTGTTAATTGTTAATGTTAATTGTTAATTAAAAATCACATATCAAGGATGTCCTCGTCGTTGAGGGTTGAGATTCCTTTTTCGTCGAGCAGCTTTTGCGCAGCGTCTACGTCGTCTACTCTGAACACAACGTACGCTCCGAAGGTCTCGGACGCGGTGAAGGCGTACATATACTCAATGTTGATGCCTGCCTCGGACAGAATATCTACAACTCTGTACAGCGCGCCGGGTTTATCCTCCATTTTTGCGGCGATAACCTTGGTAACGTTTGTCACGTTGTTCTCCGAGAGAATCTCGCGTGTTTTGTCAAAATCGTTTGTGATAAGTCTGAAAATACCAAATTCAGCGGTGTCGGCAATGCTGCTTGCGCGGATATTAATGCCCTTGTTCGCGAGCTCCTCAATTATGCCAACCAGCTTGCCCGGCTTATTTTGTACAAAAACTGAAATTTGATGAATTGCCATAACCTTTTCCTCCCTATTAGTCGTGCAGCTTGCGGTTGTCGATAACCCTTACCGCCTTGCCCTCGCTGCGTGTGATGGTCTTGGGCGGTACAAGGTGAATACGCGGTCCGATTCCGAGCATTGTGCGCATCGCGCTTTCGAGCTTCTTTTCCCTCTTCTGGGTTACGGACACGATATCAGAGAACTGGTCGGGCGCGAGCTCAACATAAATATCGAGAGTATCGCTGTTATTTACGCGGTCAACGACAATCTGGTAGTTGGGTGTGTAGCCCTCGTTGAGCAGTACGGTCTCAATCTGGCTCGGGAATACGTTTACGCCGCGAATAATCATCATATCATCGCTTCTGCCCATCGGCTTTGTCATTTTAACGTGAGTTCTGCCGCAGGAGCATTTCTCGCGCGAGAGCACGCAGATGTCGCGTGTTCTGTAGCGGATAAGCGGAAATGCCTCTTTGTCAAGGGACGTAAACACGAGCTCGCCCTTGCTGCCCTCGGGAAGAACCTCGCCGGTCTCGGGGTCGATAACCTCAACATAGAAGTGGTCCTCGTTGATGTGCATTCCGTTCTGAGCCTCGCACTCAAACGCAACGCCGGGTCCGCTGATTTCGGTCAGACCGTAGATGTCGTAAGCCTTGATGCCGAGGCTCTGCTCAATACTGCGGCGCATTTCCTCTGTCCAGGGCTCCGCGCCGAAGATACCTGCCTTTAGCTTGTTATCCTCGGGCTTGTAGCCGCGCTCTGCCAAGGTCTCGCCGATATAAGCGGCGTATGACGGAGTACAGCAGAGGATTGTTGAGCCTAAGTCCATCATAAACTGAATCTGTCTTTCGGTGTTGCCCGACGACATCGGAAGCGTAAGGCTGCCTACCTTGTGCGAACCGCCGTGGATACCCGCACCGCCTGTGAACAGACCGTAGCCGTAGCACACCTGAACAACGTCCTCGTTAGAACCGCCGACAGCTACAATCGCTCTTGCGCAGCACTCCTCCCAAAGGTCGATGTCGTGCTGAGTGTAAAACGCCACAACGCGCTTGCCTGTTGTGCCCGAGGTTGACTGAATCCTAACGCAGTTTTTGAGGTCTGTTCCCAAAAGTCCGTAAGGATACGCCTCGCGCAAATCAGCCTTGGATAAAAACGGCAGCTTTTTGATGTCGTCTACTCCCTTGATATCCTCAGGCTTTACCCCCTTTTCGTCCATCAGGTCACGGTAATACTTGACGTTCTCATACGCGTGCTTTACCTGCTTGACGATTTTTTCATTTTGAATTGAGAGTATTTCCTCGCGTGAGGCGGTCTCAATTTCGGGCTGAAAATAATTTCCCATTGTAATCACTCCTTATGATTTAGTATTTCGGCTGTGCGTAATCGTTTTTTGATTACTTAATATCTATAACCCAATTCAAAAGCCTTCAGATTTACGTCAACAAACTGAGGCTTTACCGAAACCTTAATTGCTTCCAGCCACTTTTCGTAGTCTATGTGGAAGTACTTGGCAAGTCTGCCCATAAGTACGATGTTTACGCTTTTTGCGTTGCCTGCCTGCTGAGCAAGCGACAGCGCGTCGATTTCATCTACAAACACACCCTTTGCCTTAAGCTCCTCGAGCACGTTTTCGGGGTACTCGGCAGCTCCGGTGATAACCGGCATAGGGTCAATCATCTGTGAGTTTACTACAATTTTGCCGTCCTTTTTGAGGGTGTCGGCATAACGCGCGGCTTCGATTTTTTCAAACGAAACGATAAAATCAGCCTCGCCCTTTGAGATTACCGGAGAATATACCTTGTCGCCGAAGCGCACGTAGGTTACAACCGAACCTCCGCGCTGGCTCATTCCGTGAACCTCACTTACCTTTACGTCATAGCCCTCGGCTGTGAGCAGCTTTCCGAGCAGCTTGCTCGCGAGGAGACTTCCCTGACCGCCTACGCCGACGATCATTACATTTTTAGTTTCCATTTATCTCTCCCCTTTCTCAATCGCGCCTACACGGCAAAGCTGTGTGCAGACATCGCAGCCTACGCACTGGGTAAAGTCGATAACCGCCTTTTTGTCCTTAAAGCTGATTGCGGGACAGCCGAGCTTCATACACTGACGGCAGCCTACGCACTTGTCGTTGTTAACCTTAACGGGCGGTTTTGCCTTGACATATTTTAAGAGCATACAGGGTCTGCGCGAGATAATTACGCTGGGAGCTTCAACGCTGAGCTCCTCCATAATAGCGTCCTCGCACTCCTTAAGGTTGTAGGGGTCTACTACCCTTACGCGCTCGATACCGATTGATTTGCAGAGCTCCTCGAGGTTTACGGCAAGTGCCGGCTCGCCCTTGATGTTCTTACCTGTGGTTGGGTTCTGCTGGTGGCCTGTCATACCTGTGATTGAGTTGTCGAGGATAATAACCGTTGAGTTTGAGGCGTTGTAGGCGATGTTGATTAAGCCTGTTACGCCCGAGTGCATAAAGGTTGAGTCGCCGATTACGCATACGGTCTTGCCCTCACTCTCTTTACCGCCTGCCTTGTTAAAGCCGTGGAGTCCCGAAACAGAAGCTCCCATACAGAGAGTTGAGTCGAGAGCATTCAGCGGTGCGGCTGAACCGAGAGTGTAACAGCCGATATCTCCGAGGCAGGTGATTTTGTGCTTTGAAAGTGTGTAGAACAATCCGCGGTGCGGACAGCCTGCGCACATTACCGGAGGACGGACAGGCACTGCGGTATCAGCCGAGGTAAACTCAGGCTGCGCCATACCGAAAGCCTCGCGGATGGTGGTCTGGTTATACTCGCCGAGGGGTGAGAACATCTCCTTGCCCACGCAGGGGATTCCGAGAGAATTGAGGTGTCCCTCGATAATGCCGTCGAGCTCCTCGATAACATAGAGCTTGTCTACCTTTGAAGCGAAGTCCCTGATAATATCAACAGGAAGCGGATTTACAAGTCCGAGCTTGAGCACCGAAACGCTGTCGCCGAAAACTTCCTTGACATACTGATAGCAGGTGCCTGCGCAGATAATTCCCTTCTCGGTTCCGCCGTACTCTACGCGGTTAACCGGAGAGGTCTCACCGTACTGAGAGAGCTTCTTTGTACGCTCCTCAACAAACGGATGGCGGCGAATGGCGTTGGCAGGAGCCATAATGAACTTCTGCGGATTTTTCTCATACGCCGGAAGCTCGCGCTCAACTCTGTCGCAAAGCTCAACAGTGCTCTGAGAGTGCGCGATTCTGGTGCAAATTCTTATGATAACGGGAGTGTCGAACTCCTCGGAAATTTCAAAAGCCAGCTTTACAAAGTCCTTTGCCTCTGCGGAATCCGCAGGCTCGAGCATGGGAACCTTGGCGGCTATTGCATAGTGGCGCGAATCCTGCTCGTTCTGCGACGAGTGCATTGCAGGGTCGTCGGCTACGA
>CAMNHG010000100.1 GCA_946539105.1 uncultured Clostridia bacterium
ACAAAGATAACAACCAGCATTACAAGCATCATTATTAAATTTTTAGTAATAACAAAGCGCTTGCCGCCGATTGCTATCTTCTTCATAATCAACCTCTGTAAAAGTAAATACCGATAATGGATTTTCCGTTTTTCTGAGATTTATTGTGGAACACCTGCGTTGCGGAGAATCCGGCGTCGCTTTCGAGGAAGCCGGCAAAGCCGTTAACGTAGGATCTGTCCACGGTTTTGTATGTGAGATACGCGCAGGATGTGTCAGCGTTTTTGAGCTGTTCCTTAACGGTATCCTTGCATACTTCAAAGCCGTCCGTGCCGCGGAAGTTTTTAACAACCTCGAGGCGGTTGTGCCTGCCCGAGTAAACCGTAACCTTTTTCTTGTCCTTTACAATGAATACGGACATAAGGCTGTTTAGGTTCGGGATCGCGCTGAGACTTGTGCCGGACGCGCTGAGCGTCATAGCCTTGAGCGACTGTACGCCGAGAGCTCCGTATGTGAAGTCGTACTTATAAAGTCCGTCTACGCCGCGGTCAAGCTTAAGCTCTTTCTTGTACATAGCGGCGGTGGCGGCAGCCTTTTTGGAGGCCTCCTTCGCCTGAGCCTGAGCCTTGTTGACCTCGGCTTTAATCTCAGCCTTAGCCTTTTTATCGGCTTCCTTCTGAGCCGCCTTAACACGTGCGTCGGCGTCCTTTTGAATCTTGGCTTTTTCGTTTTCTTTTTGTTTTTCGAGCCTATCCATTGCGGATTTGTGGTCGGCTCTGTTCTTTTCGAGCTCTTTTGCGTGTGCTTCGGTCAGCTTCGCTTTTTCGCCCTCAAAGAGCAAATTCATCTCGTCAACATGGCTTGAATGAGCGTTTTTCTCAGCCTCAACGTCGTCCTTATGAGCCTGCTTTTCATCGGCGAGCTCCGCTGTGAGCTTGGCGACATTTCCGTTGAGCGACTCAATCTGAGCAGCCTGATCGGCGATTGTCGCGTCGCGCTGTTCAAGAGTTGAGGTGAGCTCGCTGATTTGAGACTTGGCTGTGGAGATTTCGCCCTCCAGAGCGGCGATTGCCGCGAGCTGGGTTGCGATTGTCGCCTCGTGAGCCTTGATTGTCTCTTTCTGCTGAGCGTTTTCTGCCTCTAAATCGGCAACCTTAGCTTCTAACTGAGCCTTGGTATTTTCAAGCTCTGCAACGTATTTTTCGAGTTCCTCAATGCGCGCCTTCTGCTGAGCGACGATTTCTTCGAGCTCGGCGATACGAGCCTTCTGCTCCTCGATAATCTGCTCGAGCTCGGCGATTTTAGCTTCGAGCTCTGCCTTGATTTTCTCAAGCTCTGCAACCTTGGCTTCGAGTTCGGCAACCTGAGCCTCTAGCTCTGCTACGCGGGCTTCAAGCTCGGCAACCTTTGCCTCGAGTTCGGCGATGCGCTCCTTAGCCTTGATGAGCTCTGCCTTAACCTTTTGAAGTTCGGTTTCGAGCTCTTTAATTCTATCCTCCAAAGCCTTGATAGAGCTTTTGAGGGATTCGATTGTCTTGTCTCGCTTTTCAATCTCGCGCTTTAGGGCGGCGATTTCAGCCTTTTGATCGCGGATAATCTTTTCGCGCTCGCGGATTTCCTGAAGTCTGAGCTTCATTTCCTCCTCGCGAACCTGCTGGATCTTCTCCTCAATCTCGGAGTCTCCGGCTTTTCCGCGTCCGGTTTTGTTTTCCTGGTACCTTTCCTCGAGCATTCTTTTAAGCGCGGGGTTGGTTGAGATTGAAAGCATAAAGTGCTGGAAGCCCTGTGAAATATAAACAGCCTCCTGAACTTCCTTGTCCATTTTACCGGAGAAGTCTCTTCCGACAATCTCGTAACCGGGCTTGTTGTACGCGCCGAGGTATGTAAACAGATCAAGTCCCGCCTTGTAGTTGGGGTTCTTGGTCATAAGGTTTGTGCGGTTGATAGGCGGTTTAACGCGGATACACTTTTTGAGTGCCTGCATCATATCGGTGTTAAGGAAAGAGTTGAGCTTTTCGCGGATTCGGCGCACACGGTCGAAGTCCGAGAGCTTTTCATAATCCTTAACGTCAAGGTCATCCGCCTGAGCGTCCTTAACCTCATTGGAGTACTCCATTTTGAATGTTACGTGCTGGTTATTGAGAACGAGGTCGCGCTCCATTTCAACCTTATTATAAGTATCCGTAGGCGCGTCAATCATTTTGCGGTACTTGTCGGATACAAAGTTCATCGCTGTTTCGATTAGGGTAATCAAAAAGCGGTTCTCGTAGGTTTCGAAGCTGTCCTCACGCTCGATTGTGAGCACCTTGTTGGGAGTAACTCTGCCGTTTTCGTCTATATTGTCAATAAAATTTGTGTGCTGGATAAGATGCTTTACAGAATCCTTGTTGATGATTTTAGCCTTGTCGATGCGGTAGATTTCGTTATTCTCGATAATGAAACGGCGCTGTTCGTCAATGGCTCTTTCAATATAAGGAAGGGTGTCCTCGATTGCGGTAACCCACTCCATGTCGATTACTTTTTCGTGGAGCTTACCGGAAAGGACGTCGTTTCCCTTATCATTATCCTCCATATTGGTGGTAAGATAATTGGCGGTAAAGTCTGTGGCGAGGTGTTTTTGCATATACTTGTAGGAACGATAGTACTGATCAAAATTTTCCAAAACAACTTCACCTCTCTTTTTCTATATAACGCCGCAAACGCCTTTGGGGATGTCAGAAACGTATAATTGACATCCCTAAAAGCAATACTATGCAATTAAACTAGCTTTTTGAGCATACGGAGGTAGCTCTTGCACTCGCCCATATTCTCTTCGCCGAACAGCTCATCCATGTATGCAATAAGACCGTCAATTTCATCGCGGATATATGAGAGGTTGAGAGCCTCGAACTTACGCAGTACCTTACGCGCAAGGATGTAGTCAAGGCCGTCAATTTCTGTTCCGCCGGTTCCTACGTACGCGGGAACATAGTCTTTGATTTGCTTCATAATACGGTTACCGAAAGCTACACGGAAGTGAGCGATGATGTAATCGTCTACGAGAGCCAGCTTGCTGAGTGTATCGGCTGATACGGGGTTGTCTGCCTTTGCCTTGTTAAGAATAGCCTCAAAGTGCTTATAGTTAATAACAACAGGCGGTGTGTCGGGTGCCTCAAAGGCAACGCCCTTGTTGTCGATGTTGATAGGCATAGCACGGTCGTATACCTTATCGGTAACGGCGAAGGTTGAGTCGTCGTTGTTGATGGTACCGCAGTACCACATATTGGGAGGCAAGGTGAATTTGCCGTTTTTGAACTGCTTAGGATCGTTCTTCCACTGGCTGGGAACGAGGTCTACTACCCACTCATCGCGGCGGGGCATTTCAAGAATAGAGAGCATCTCAGCAAAGTAGTACTCAACACGCGCGATGTTCATCTCATCGAGGATTACAAGGTAAACGTTCTCGTTGAAGTTAGCCTCGTACATTGCGCGGAGAAGCTCGGTTTCGTTATATTTCTTGGTAAATTCGTTGAAGTAACCGAACAGCTCGGAACGGTCACGCCATGAAGGCTGTACCGGGCAGATAACCGAGGGGTTGCTTACATACTTACCGAAGGCGTAAGCAAGTGAGGTTTTACCTGTACCGGAAATACCCTGGAGTACGATAAGTCTTGTTGAGGCGAAGGCTGCAACAAAGCGACGGATCATAGCGATGTCATAATACAAGCCGAGACGCGAGCAAGCAAACAGACGGAAGCGGTCGCAGAACTCGGGAAGTGTGATATCGTTATCGTACTCAGGCGGCTGATAATCCGCCCAAAGCTCGTCGAGCTGGGTAAGTTTGAGGAAGCGAACTCCGCCGGTATCGCCGTCGGTCTCCGCTTCTTCGCCCTGGTTGAGAGTCTCGATTTCCTCGCCTGTGAGCTCGGAAATTTCGTTCGGATTGAGGCCGATTTGCGAAACCTTCATAGAGAGAATCTTATCTTTCTCAAGGTTAAGGCGCATAACCTCGCGGTTTAGTGCCTGAACCTCCTTAACAAGCGAGCCTGCGTCCTTGCGGGCCTGTCTGTTTTTGATAGATTTTCTTACGGACTTCACAATCAGCAGAATAATAAATACAAATACCGCGACGAGCAGCAGGGTTGCGATGATAGCAACAACCCACGCGAGTCCGCCGAGAGTATTGGCGTATCTTGTGATAATACTGATGTATTCAGGAATATTGAAGGCTCCGAGTATTGTAACAATGCCGTTGAAAATGGAGCCGAAGAATTGTCCTAAAAACTGAAAGAGAAACTGAAATACGGTATCCATAACTTTCTCCCTTAATAAAACCGGCAAAACATTCTGACCTTTACCATGCAGTGGGCTGAATGGCTGTTGTTGCCGTTTGAGCGCGTACAAATCTGATAAACAAGCTGCGGAATATTGCAGTCAGGTTGAGGACTTTGAATCTCGCCAAGCCGCGGAATGTTAAAATTCTGCGGTTCAGTCAAACCCAAACCCGTTCGGTCAGACCGGGATATTCCTAAGGATTTTTACCGGACGGTTTATATAATACGCAAATCAAACAGTAGTCTCGTCGGATTTTTCATCTATACCCTCATCCGTGTTAGGAGCTTCGGGGGCAGGCTGAGCTTCAGCTTCGGTATTATCCTCAGGCTGAGCGGTTTCAGATTCGGTTTTTTCCTCTTGCTGAGCGATTTCGGCTTCCTGTTTACCCTTTTGCTGAGCGAGGTACTCGGCGATAGCCTGAGCCTTTTGCTCCTCGGTCAGCTCGGAGTTGTTGATAGCCTCTTCCGCCTGGAGTCTGCCCTTTTCTTTACTATACGCCATAGCGTTGATGATAACGCGGATAGCCTGGTAGATAAAGAAAATAATCATAGGAAGAAGGATGCAGATGAAGAACCCAAGGGGACTTCTGATAAAGTCTACGAAATTACCTACACCCGGGATTTTTGAGCCGTGGTAAACAGCCAAGATATCGTCGGGGTAAAGGTTGCTAAACACCGTTGCGTTGGCGGGGTTTTGATCGTAGGTGTCGTTGGCATCACCCTTTGTAAAGAATGAGCCGTCTTCCTTTTTTTCAAAAAGTCTGTGCGTTACGAGATCGGCTTTTCCGTCGTTGTTAACGTCCTGACGGAAGGTAACAATGTCGCCGACCTTAAAGTCTTTTGCGGCGGCGTCCTTAACAACGTCGCAGATGAGCAAATCGCCCTTGTTAAAATTGTCCTCAGCGTCGCCTTTCATTGAGTCTGTAAGTACGCTGATAGGAGCTTTTCCGAAAAGATTGGGTACTCCTTCGCCGCCTCTGGTTGTAGCGAATACCGATATTAATGTAATTACCGAAATAACCAATACAAGTACAATCAGTATATCGATTACAACGTTAAAGATTTTTGAAAATGTTTTTTTCATGAAGTTTACCCAATTCCTTTGCT
>CAMNHG010000101.1 GCA_946539105.1 uncultured Clostridia bacterium
GCAAGCGCGCAGACAATGCCGATAAATTCTTTTTTATCCGGAACGGTGTAGCACACCGTCAAGCCAAACCTGTCGGAAAGCGACAGGGTTTCCTGCATATTATCCCTTGTGTTTACGTCGTCAACCTCAAAGCTGCGGTCGGAAAGCCTTTCCTTTACAATGTGCCTGCGATTTGAGGTGGCATAAATAAGGGCGTTATCGGGACGGGCGGCAAGTCCGCCCTCAAGCACCGCCTTAAGCGCGGTATAGCTCTGATCCTGATGCTGAAAAGACAAATCGTCGATAAAGATGATGAACTTCATCGGCAGAGCGGCGATTTTATCTACCAAAAGCGGAAAATCCATCAGCCGTTCCTTGGGGATTTCGACAATCCTCAGACCGTCTTTTCTGAACCGGTTTGCAACCGCCTTGACGGTAGAGCTTTTGCCGGTGCCCATATCGCCGTAGAGCAGGCAGTTGTTGCAGCTTCTTCCCTCGATAAACGCGACGGTGTTGTCCATAACCTTTTGACGCTGGCGTTCATAGCCGGTAAAATCGTCGAGCGAGATACTGTCGTGATGAGCGACAGGCTGAATATCTCCGTCGCGCCATACAAACGCCTTGTAGCGCGCGAACATTCCGCAGCCGTTTTCGCGGTACCACTTCGCGATGTTTTCAAGCGAGCCGTCGAACATCTTAAAGCTGTCGGCACAGTCGCCGCACTTCCACTTTGGCAGAGATTTGGCAATTTCCGCGATATCCTCATAATAGGCGTATGAACTAAGCACCTCGTCCGCGCTTAGGTTAGCCGCCGATAAAATTGCCTCGCAGTCGTGCTTAACCGCAGAGAGTACGCCCTCGGGAAGCTCGTTTTGAGTTCCGCCGGCGGCAGCTCGGGTAAAGCAGTTTTCGTCAAAAAGCGCGGCCTCGGTCATAGCGTAAGCCAGGCTGTCAAGACAGCCGCGCTCGGAGATAAGCGAAATAAACTCACCGTAGGCACTCAAAAACTCCTCAGGCTTTTTGTCAGCCGCGCACAGCAGCCTGTAAAAAGCCGCCGGTACGGAGCGATGCATTATCCCCCTGAAAATCGACAACGCCGATAAGCCGAGCTTTGTCTTAATTAGATTATTCATAAAATCTGTCCTTAAACTAATTCACCCTATATTTTACCCTTTTTTATCGTGATAGTCAAGGTTTTACACAAACAAAAGGCAAGCCGTAACGACTTGCCTTTTTATATAGTTTAATGATTAAAATTCAATCTCGTCAAGATTTGTGTCGTCCGAAACAAGCACGGGCTTGTTGCTTTCGAGCTTGACGTTTGCGTATCTCTGCATACCTGTGCCGGCAGGGATAAGCTTACCGATGATAACGTTCTCCTTAAGGCCGACAAGCGAGTCCACCTTGCCCTTGATAGCGGCGTCGGTGAGAACCCTTGTGGTCTCCTGGAACGATGCGGCTGACATAAAGCTGTCGGTTGCGAGCGCAGCCTTGGTAATACCGAGGAGCTGCTGGGTGAAGGTGGCTTCTCTTAAGCCCTCCTCGCCTGCCGCAATACGCTTTTTAATCTGCTCGTTCTCGTAGAGCACGTCGTTCTTGTCGTAGGTCTGGCCTGACATAAAGCCTGTATCTCCGGCGTCGTCAACCTTAACCTTGCGCATCATCTGGCGTACAATTACCTCGATGTGCTTGTCGTTGATTTCAACACCCTGCAGGCGGTAGGTCTTTTGAACTTCCGAGATAAGGTAGTTCATAACAGCGTCGGGACCGAGAATATCGAGGATATCGTGGGGGTTAACCGAACCGTCGGTGATTGTGTCACCCTTGCGGATTTGGTCGCCCTCCATAACCTTTACGCGGAAGCCGAAGGGGATAAGATATGTCTTTTCCTCGCCTGTATCCTTGTTGAAGATAACCGCGTGACGGGCGTTTTTGATTTCCTCAAACCTAACCTCACCGTCGATTTCACTGATGATTGCGAGGCTCTTGGGCTTTCTCGCCTCAAACAGCTCCTCAACACGCGGAAGACCCTGAGTGATATCCTCAGCGTTCGCGACACCGCCGGTGTGGAAGGTTCTCATTGTAAGCTGTGTACCGGGCTCACCGATTGACTGAGCCGCGATGATGCCGACTGCCTCGCCGACTGTAACGGGCTGGCGGTTGGCAAGGTTCGCGCCGTAGCACTTGCGGCACGCGCCGTGCTTTGCGCGGCAGGAGAGTACCGAGCGGATTTTTACGCTCTGTACGCCTGAATTTACGATGGTTTCAGCCTCGGCTTCGCCCATCATAACGTCCTTTGAAACGAGAACGTTGCCGTTTTCATCGCAGAAGTCGTCGAGCAGGTAACGTCCTACAAGACGCTCGCTGAGCGGCTCGATAACCGACTTGGGATCGGACTCGATTGCTCTGATGTCGAAGATTTCAAGACCTTCGGTAGTACCGCAGTCCTCCTCGCGGATGATAACCTCCTGCGATACGTCAACCAGACGGCGGGTAAGATAACCCGAGTCGGCTGTACGGAGCGCGGTATCGGCAAGACCTTTACGCGCACCACGCGAGGAGATGAAGTATTCGAGAATGTTAAGACCTTCACGGTAGTTAGCACGGATAGGAATTTCGATTGTCTTACCCGAGGTGTTGGCGATAAGTCCGCGCATACCCGCGAGCTGACGAATCTGGCTGATACTACCACGCGCACCGGAATCCGCCATCATAAAGATGGGGTTGTAGCGGTCGAGATTGCCCTGCAGAGCCGCGGTAACGTCGTTTGTAGCCTGGTTCCAGATGTTGAGGATAGCCTCGTAACGCTCCTCGTTTGAACGCAGACCCATCATATACTGGTTGCGGATTTCGTCAATCTTAGTCTCAGCCTCGGCGATAATCTCCTTCTTCTCGGGCGGAATAACGGCGTCGCAAACCGCAACGGTGATCGCGCCCTTGGTGGAGTACTTATAGCCCTGAGCCTTGATATCGTCAAGCAGACGGCTGGTTCTTGCGGTGCCGTGCTTCTTGATGCACTTGTCGATAATCTTTTTAAGTCCGCCCTTCTTAACAAGGAAGTCTACCTCGAACTTAAACATATTCTCGGGAATACTTCTGTCTACAAAGCCCAAATCCTGGGGAATGGGGTTGTTGAAGATAATTTTACCGATTGTGGTGTCCACAAGCGCGCTGCACATTTCGCCGTTGATT
This sequence comes from uncultured Clostridia bacterium, assembly GCA_946539105.1. GTDB lineage: Bacteria > Bacillota > Clostridia > Oscillospirales > Acutalibacteraceae > Ruminococcoides. The sequence continues at coordinate 3,172 of CAMNHG010000101.1, forward strand.
TCCATTTCGCGGCGAACCTTAATCTTGGAGTGAAGCTCGATAACGCCTGTCTGGTACGCCATCATAACCTCGTCAATGTTGCGGAACACCTTGCCCTCGCCCTTTTCGCCGTCCTTATCAAGAGTAAGGTAGTAAGAGCCGAGGATCATATCCTGGGTAGGAACGGCAACAGGCTGGCCGTCTGACGGCTTGAGCAGGTTGCCTGCCGCGAGCATAAGGAAGCGTGCCTCTGCCTGGGCTTCTGCGGAAAGCGGTACGTGAACCGCCATCTGGTCGCCGTCGAAGTCGGCGTTGAACGCGGTACATACAAGCGGATGGAGCTTAATCGCTCTGCCCTCTACAAGCACGGGCTCAAACGCCTGAATACCGAGACGGTGAAGGGTTGGCGCACGGTTGAGCATTACGGGGTGACCCTTGATTACAACCTCAAGAGCGTCCCAAACGTTTTCTTTTGCGCGCTCAACAGCCTTACGCGCCGATTTAATATTCTGTTCAGCCTTTGTCTCAACAAGACGCTTCATAACGAAGGGCTTGAACAGCTCAAGAGCCATCTCCTTGGGGAGACCGCACTGGTACATTTTAAGCTCAGGGCCTACTACGATAACCGAACGTCCGGAGTAGTCAACACGCTTACCGAGCAGGTTCTGACGGAAGCGTCCCTGCTTACCCTTAAGCATATCGGAAAGCGACTTAAGAGCGCGGTTGTTGGGTCCTGTAACGGGACGTCCGCGTCTGCCGTTGTCGATAAGGGCGTCTACGGACTCCTGAAGCATACGCTTTTCGTTGCGGATGATGATTTCGGGAGCGTTGAGCTCGAGCAGCTTTTTAAGACGGTTGTTTCTGTTGATAACCCTGCGGTACAAATCGTTGAGGTCGGAGGTTGCGAAACGTCCGCCGTCGAGCTGAACCATAGGACGGATATCCGGCGGAATTACCGGAACAACGTCGAGAATCATCCACTCGGGACGGTTGCCCGAAAGGCGGAAGCTCTCTACAACGTCAAGACGCTTTAACAGGCGGATTCTCTTCTGTCCGGAAGCCGCCTCAAGCTCCTCCTTGAGCTCTGCGGAGAGCGAATCAAGGTCGATTTCGGCAAGGAGCTCCTTGATTGACTCGGCACCCATACCCGCCTTAAAGTCGTCCTCGTACTTTTCGCGCATATCATTGTACTCGGTCTCGTTAAGGCACTGATATTTTGAGAGATCGCGGCAGTCGCCGGGATCGGTTACTATATACTGTGAGAAATAGAGCACGTTCTCCAAAGCCTTGGGAGAAATGTCCAGCATCAAAGCGATTCTTGACGGAATACCCTTGAAATACCAGATGTGCGATACGGGAGCGGCGAGCTCGATATGGCCCATGCGCTCGCGTCTTACCTTGGCTCTTGTAACTTCAACGCCGCAGCGGTCGCAGATTTTGCCCTTAAAGCGGATTCTCTTGTACTTTCCGCAGTGGCACTCCCAGTCCTTTGTAGGTCCGAAAATACGCTCGCAGAAAAGTCCCTCGCGCTCGGGCTTTAGTGTGCGGTAGTTAATGGTTTCGGGCTTGGTTACCTCGCCGTACGACCATTCTCTGATCTGCTCGGGGGAAGCAAGACCGATTTTAATTGAATCAAAAACATTGTTGTCTATCATTTTACTTCCTCCTTATTAAAGTTCGTCCGAACCAAAGTCGTCAAAATCAAATACGTTGTCGTCGTCATCCTCTTCGTCGGCGAGAGAATCATCGAACATATTGCCTTCTTCTCCGCCCTCGTCAAGGGTGTAGCCGTCCATTGAGGTCATTACGCTGTCCTCGTCAAACTCTGTAGAAGCAGCGTCGGCGATGTCCTCGTCCTCCTCAAACTTCTGCTTGATGTCGATTTCCTCGCCCTGCTGGTCGAGCACGCGAACGTCGAGCGAGAGCGACTGGAGCTCCTTGATAAGAACTCTGAACGACTCGGGAATGCCCGGAGCCGGGATGTTCTGACCTTTGACGATTGCTTCGTATGTCTTAACACGGCCTACAACGTCGTCCGACTTAACCGTCAGGATTTCCTGAAGTGTATAAGCCGCGCCGTACGCCTCGAGTGCCCAAACTTCCATCTCACCGAAACGCTGTCCGCCGAACTGAGCCTTACCGCCCAGAGGCTGCTGTGTAACAAGTGAGTACGGAC
>CAMNHG010000102.1 GCA_946539105.1 uncultured Clostridia bacterium
ACCCTTGACCTCTGAGGTGCGCTCCCCCGAGGATTCGGGGGCGGGGGGGGTTCGACCTTTGCCGACGTGGTTTTATTATGCGACTTGATAAAGGAGCACTACTCTATATGACTCTTAAGGAATTTTTGCAAACTTTCGATGAATTTGCCGAGATGAGCGATGATGAACTTCTCGTGGTTCTGATGAAGAAGATTCCTTGCAGAAAATGTCGGTTTTTTAAAAGTCGTTTTACCTCAAATTACATCTGTAAAAATCCGACAAAACCGTATGACGATCCCGAAAAGTTCGTCGAGGAGTTCGGAGTCTGCAAGAAAAATTTATCTTGCATTTTGCATTCCTACCTGTAAAAAAAGTGTAGTTTGAAATTCTGCTTGCAGAAATTCAAACTACATTTTTGCTTATTCTTCTTTTTTTTAGGCTTGTGCCGCAAGGATTTAAAATGCCAAACCGCGCGGCACGTGGATTTAGTGTCCACGCCCGCGCGGTAGGCAGATTAAAGAAAGTGTCTTTTGACCCCTTCGGTGCAACTTAAGTATAACAGACCATAACGCCCTTGTCAAGACTTTCTCGCTCTTCGTGAAGCGTAAGCGGCTTTAAGCCGATTTGCTCACGAAGCCCGGAGAGAACTTGAAGCCATAGAGTGCTTGTGTCTGCGTTGGAGAAGTAGCCGTATGGCATATAGCCGTCTTTTGCGGCAAGATAGAAATAATCGCGAAAATCCTTTAACGACGGATAGTAATTTTTGTGTGGACGTTTTGAACGCCACGGTGCAATGTGCTTACGCCAATATGTGTATGACATGTAAATTCTGCCGTTGTATTCAAAGTAGTTTTTGTTTTGCTTTGTCATTTTTTTATCTCCTTTCTTACATTGTTTGCTCCGTTGTAGCCCCGCCGACAGGCGGGGCAAACAACGGAAGCCAACGACCGCGAACGCGGACACAGGGAACCAACACCCAAGCGAACAGCAGAACGCCGGAGCGACGACGGACAACGGCAGGACGGACGGACGAACCACCGACCAACGCCAGCCAACCGGGAACAGCCGAGGCAGGAACACACACCCAGCGGGGAGACCACCAACGGCACACAGGGCGCAACGGAGAAGAAGCAGGCAGAGGAAAGAACCGGGAACCGCGAGGGGAAACAGGAGCAGACGGGCGAGGAAGACGGACGAACAGCAGGCGACGGAGCAGGACAAACACCAGCCACCACAGCAGGAACACCAAAGGCAGGCAGGCAACAGCGACAACGCCAAGCCACAAACCACAGGCGGCAAAGACGACACCAAGCCAACCGCCAAACACCAACCACGCACCGAACACAGCCCAACCGGAACGGAAAACGGAAGAAGAAAACCGGAAAAACAACACGAGGAACACCCCCAAAAAACACAAAAAGCTAGCGACGACCCGAACCGGAACCGAGCCGCGCCGCAGTTCCCCCCATAAGAGTAGCCGAACACCGTGAGCCAATACAGGGACGGGAACAGACACTTGATTAACCGACCTTTGTTAACAACCGACCTAAGAGCGGTTGGCAGAAACGCAAGAGCGTTGTTTTATACTTTTCCGCGTGTCTGTCAAGGGCGTTAGCGACGCGACAGCGGCGGCAAAGGGGCGTAGTAGGTGGCGGAGGGCATTTTTGCCGCCACCGTTAACGGAGTCCCCTTTGACCCTTGACAGACTCACCTTTGACATAATGGGGAGACTGCGCGGCACGGTAGCCAACCCTTGAGGGGTTTGGGGGCACTGTCCCCCAAGGCGGGCGGCTCTTTGACAGGGCAGAACTTTGCCTATATCTCGCCGCCCGCTTTACCTTTCCTCTATCGCTCTTTTTCCTTGGGGCAGATACGGAGCCGCGGCACAAAAAGCGCAAACGCCTGTTTGCGACGTTTTGGGCGGCGGCGGTCGGTTAGCGTTCTTTCCTCTCAGCCGCTTTTATCTCGGGGCAGATACGGAGCGACAGAGAAAAAACGCGGTTTAGTGTTTTTTCTCTGTCGCGGTCCTCTCGGCTTTTCGCGCTTGCTTTTCCTCAGCTGTTCGCGCTTACTTTTCCTCTTTTCCTATTACTTGATATTAGTTACATTATTTCGTCACTGCTTGTAATTAATGAGCTTAGATAAGACAATTTTATTAGACAATACAGATTGTTTTTACAATACCCGGACTAAGTATTATATTGACCGAAACGGCAATGAAGTTGCTTATGAAGTTGTTACTGCTAACCGTCAAATCTTTAAGGACTCCGGGGCTGAGCTTTCGGAGCTCAGCAAGAACATTGATTGGCGGTTAGAGTATGACCGGGTTAATGCTGAGTTGTTCGGGGGTAGTTACGGCGATAGCCGTAACTATATTCCCGAAAAACAAAGCCGGGAATTTTATCTCGATTGCTCGCGTAGGCGAGCAAGAAGGAAAATCTTTGATTATATCATTTGCAATGATTTTGATTGCTTTATTACTCTCACGCTTGACAAGGAGCTTATAAACCGCTCAGACTATGGGGCAGTCATAAAACGGCTTAAGGATTTCTTGTCGAACCGTGTTAAACGTAAAGGCTTGATTTATGTGGGTGTGCCTGAGTATCATAAGAAAGGTGGTTTGCATTTCCATTTCTGCGTTAATTCTTCTTCTTTCAACTTGGTTGATAGTGGCACTGTTTCTGTGGACGGACGAAAACGACCGATAAAGGTAAGCACAGCCGATAGGCTGGGTATTCCTTTAGAGGACAGACACACTGTCTATAATGTGACTGATTGGAAGTTGGGCTTTTCTACCGCTATTATGACTTACGGTGACAGGGGAGCTCTTGCGCATTATATGCGCAAAGAGCTTGATAAAGATTGTCAGAAGCGGTTGAACCCTGACGGCTTTGTCGAAAAGATAGGCGGTCGGTGGTATTACTCAGGGGGAGATTTGAAAAAGCCGATTGTCAGGCTTGAAAATAGGAACTTCAATGACGTTGACGGCTTCACTTATGAGGTGAATTGTGACGGCGGCGACTTCAAATTCTTTGTCTTGGATAAAAATGGGGTGGTACTCTGATTGTTGTTAAGGTGTATTCGTTCGAATTAACAAATGAGCAGTTGCTTGAATTGTCAAAGTTGATTTCTGAACACTTGGGATTGCGTGGCTTTCCGTTGGTGCTTGCTCCCGATGAGCTTCGCGGTCGCCAACTGGAATTGATTTTAACACCGCCTAAGTTACCGCTCTCGCCTTGAAAAGGTGATTCAGTTTCCTTTTTCAGGTTTGTTAACCGCTCACGGCCGCGCAAGGGGCGCGTATGCGCTCTCTGCGCGCCTGTGGGCGGTTTTTTGTGTCAACTGGGGTTTTACTTTTCAGTTCGGGGAAAATCGGTTATAATGGAAATATGAGGGCTGACTATATCAATCCCGCCGTTTATGGCAGGGTTTACCATATTTTGACATATGAGAACGCCTTGGCTTTACGTACCTCATTGGAAACAGGTCTTAGAATTTCCGACGTTCTCGCTCTGGAAGTGCAGAATTTTCACGGAAATTCTTTTGTGTTCACAGCCGCGAAAACAGGCAAGAAGGGAAGGAAGACTATTAGTGCCGATTTGGCACGCCGTTTAAGGCAGATTTCGGGCAAAAAGTGGGTTTTTACTGGACGTTTCGGGAATAAGCCGAGGACACGACAAGCCGTCTGGAAGGACGTAAAAAAGGCGGCGGCGTCGCTGAAAATTTCTGATAATTTAACGACACATTCGGCGCGTAAAACTTACGCTGTTGAGTTGTTTCATCAGCAAGGGTTTAACAAAACTCAAAAGGAACTACAGCATAGCCGCGCAGATACTACAATGCTGTATGCGTTTTCGGATATTCTTACTGGCGGTCGCCGTGGGTCTGATGAACGTATTGATGAGATACTGCGGCTTGTCCGCGAGATTCACAGCGAAATTGTGGGGCGCGTGTGATTTTGCTTCGGCAAAATCTGGTCAGCGGCGCCAGCCGCCACGCGCAGTAGAGCGAACATAAAAAGTCTTGACAAACGTATGATATTAATGCTATGATACGTTTAGATTAACTGAAAGTGTGGTGAAGGAGCAGGACGTAGCCCAGTGCGGGCGCGCCGCTCATACCCGAACGGAGCAAAAACCCTATTTTGTACCGCTTAGCGGCTTGTAGTTCAGGGTCGCGCAAAGCGCGAAAGACCACAAACGCCCTTAAGGCGTTTGCTTTTTTACTCCCCTGAATTATACAAAATATTTATTTTGTATAATTATTCTAATTTAGAATTATACCCCTACCTTTTTGTGTTATAATGCTTTTGTTATCAATAAAACCTTATTCTCTGTCATTCTTGAGTGAGGATGACAGTAAAATAATTATTTAGATTCAGGTGATTTTATGGCTGTTGATTTTCGTGATGAGTCGTTTCCTATCTTAAAGGAATATCTTTTTTATCAGCAGACGGTTCGGCAGAAATCTCCCAAGACCGTTGACGAATATTTTTTAGATCTCAGAATGTTCTTTCGTTTTATGAAGGTCTTTCGCAAGAAGGTTTCCAAGGATACCGAGTTTGAGGAAATTAAAATTGACGATATAGATTTGGACTTTCTTAAAAAGATTGATTTGACTGACGCGTATGAGTATATGAACTACCTGCAACGAGAGCGCGGTCTGAACGCCTCCTCCCGAGCTCGCAAGTGCTCGAGCTTGAAGGGCTTTTTTAAGTATATCACCAAGAAAAAGCATTATCTTACCTCCGACCCGGTCGAAGAGCTTGAACTCCCTAAAAAGAAAAAGGCTCTGCCAAAGTATCTTACCTTGGAGCAGAGCATTGAGCTTTTGAACGCCGTTGAGGGTGCTTATAAGGAGCGCGATTACGCGATTATCACGCTTTTTTTGAATTGCGGATTGCGTGTGTCAGAAATGGCAGGCTTAAATTACACCGATATCCGCTCCGACAACACCGTCAGGATTCTCGGTAAGGGCAACAAGGAACGCGTAATTTACCTAAATCAGGCTTGCATTGACGCGATAAACGACTATATGCGCGTCCGCCCTGTTGACGAGGTTAAGGACAAAAACGCGCTGTTTATCAGCCGCAACAACAACCGAATGTCCGTCAAGACGATTCAGGCTATGGTCTATAAGTATCTCGAGAAAATCGGTCTTTCCTCTCAGGGCTATTCCTGCCATAAATTGCGCCATACCGCCGCAACATTGATGTACCAGCACGGCGGTGTTGACGTTAGGGTTCTAAAGGACGTTTTAGGGCACGAAAACTTAGGCACAACCGAGATTTACACCCACCTGAGCAATGAGCAAATGAAAAACGCCGCAGAGGCAAATCC
>CAMNHG010000103.1 GCA_946539105.1 uncultured Clostridia bacterium
TTGCCGTAAGTTCATATGTAATCTTAAAGTTCTTGTTTGAGGTCGCGTCTATATCATGACTTGTCGCCAATCCGGCCAGGCTTGAGTTGTACAAATATCCTACAGTATCTTTCGAACCGGTGGAATAGAACTCTACCTTCATATTCTTTGTCGGTACAAACTTAAAGAACTTCTTTGTTCCCGATGTAGAAATAGTTACGCTCTTTGACGAGTTCAGCGAAATCGTATCGTACGCTATCGTAAACTTTTTCTCTACAGAGCCTGTGTAGCTTCCTAAACCGGTGATGGTCGCCTTGCCTTCACCTGCGTTAACGTTATTGGAATAGCTGACAGTATAGTGTGTATTCTTGGTAAGCGTAGTCGATCCGTCCTTGACTGTAACCGTCGGGGTCTTCGCGGTGTTGTCAAAGATGTATGAGGTCGGGCTGATACTAATGTCGCAGTTGGATATTGGTTTTTGCGTGATACTATCTGTCAAGCGAACTGTAAAGCTGCCTGTGTTGCTTGCGTAAGCAGCACACGCGAAAAGATATGTGGTGTTCGCGGTAAGATCATATGTAAACCTGAAGTTACTGTTCTCACCGCTATCATCGTCCATAACTACAGGATGACTCAAATCATCGGGGCTGTAGATATATCCCACGGTATCAACTGTTCCGGTAGAATAATACTCTACCTTCATATTTTTTGTAGGTACAAACTTAAAATATTTCTTGGATTGTGCTGTAGAAATAGTTACGCTTTTTGACGAATTAAGCGAGATTGTATCATAAACTATACTAAACGTCTTTACAACAGAATCATTGTAGTCTCCCTTACCGTAAACGCTTACCTTACCCTCACCGACAGCTGTGTTAGAGGAATAAGTTACCGTATAGTCTGTGTTAATGGTCAGTGTTTTTGAGCCGTCCTTTACTGTAACGGTCGGTTTTTTAGAGGTGTTGTCAAAAATGAAGGACGTCGGAGAAAGACTAATCGTACAATCTTTTATTGATTTTTGCGATACGTCTTTCAGATACACTGTAAATGAACCGGTTCCGCTGAAAAGATCACACGCAAAGATGTATGTGGTATTTGCCGTAAGTTCATATGTAAACTTAAAGTTCCTTTCTGAGCCTATATCATCATTTGACGCCAATCCGCCCAGGCTTGCGTTGTACAAATATCCCCTAGTATCTAACGAACCGGTGGAATAGAACTCTACCTTCATATTTTTTGTCGGTACAAACTTAAAGAACTTCTTTGTTCCCGCTGTAGAAATGGTTACGCTCTTTGACGAGTTCAGCGAAATCGTATCGTACGCTATCGTAAACTTTTTCTCTACAGAGCCTGTGTAGCTTCCTAAACCGGTGATGGTCGCCTTGCCTTCACCGGCGTTAACGTTATTGGAATAGCTTACAGTATAGTGTGTATCCTTGGTAAGCGTAGTCGATCCGTCCTTGACCGTAACCGTCGGGGTCTTTGCGGTGTTGTCAAAGATGTATGAAGTCGGGCTGATACTAATATCACAGTTAGATATTGATTTAGCCGCAGGCGCGGTGCCTTTGAGCATTACCGAGAAGTCACCCTGTACATAATAACCATTTTTTAAGCGATAATAAAGGAAACACATAAAGTAATAAGATTTATTTGCCTCAAGGTTATATGTAATCTTAAAATTACTATTTCCATCGGCATCGTCGTTATAAGCCAATAAATCAAAATTAGAGTCAAACAACATGCCAAAAGTATCCTGGGTTCCTGTTGAATAAAACTCTATTTTCATATTTGAGGTTGGCACAAATTTGAAAATATCCCATCCTTTTGAATTGTTTCCGGAAACATAACTGCTTACATTAGTTATTGTGTTAAGAGAAATAGTTTTATTATACTTTATAAGAGCACTATTTCTTAAATAAAACTCCCCGTCGCTCGGATACATAACAGTATATGCTCCTTCCGTTTGGGTTTCTTTTGCTCTTTTTTGATCATCATCTCCCAGAACAATTCTTGCCAAATCACGCGCAAATTTAAGACTTTTTCCTTGGTAACATAATTCACATACCAGCTTCATCATTCTGCGTCCGTAAACAGAATCGACACTGTTATGGAATCCTATAAGTCCTCCTACTCCGCAATCAACAAATGCATTTCCCATAGAATAATCAGGAGTTGTATCTACTTCATCTGTTCCAAAGAAACAACAAGCTTCTGAAAATACTAATTTGTTTGCAAGCGCATTGTTTGAATAATTGTCTGTAAAAAACAACGGAAAAACAACATATTCATCTAACACCTGAAGCTCGCCGCTTGCAGTATCATCATTTTGAAATATATCTCTTGCTATACTATGCCTCGCTAGCTCATAGCTGTATCTGCTGTCTGTTGATGAACTTGGTACCTGATTTAAACATAAAACAGGAGAACCTCTATATATCGTTCCATGCATTGAAAACGCAATAATATCATATGAGGTTAGTGCCTTCATATCGTCAACAGTAACGTCAACATCAACAGTTGTGGTTAATCCCATACTGTTCCAATCGTTTTTTAAATTATTATAAAAATCTCTTCTAAGACTATAATTTCCAAAAGCGTTAAAAACAATCGCGCGGTATGTGCCGTTAGCTCCGACCGGGGCAGACTCCGCCTCTTTGTTTTGAATGATGTTTGGTAATATCGCGGGCGCGGATATACCTTTCAGATCCAAATCACTATTGCTTGATTCCGTAGCATATTTTTTTGAACTAAGCTTTTCTTCTTCATCATTTGCCGCTACAGGCGCGGTAATCTCCTCAATTTTAAAATCATCATTATCCGCACCGGCAGTATTAATATCTAAATCACCGGTGTTGACGTCTGAACCGCCTGAGTTCTTTGTTTCATCTCGCGGAGTGATATGAACTCCGCCGTAAACAGAACAAGCATACTCAAAAGTAAAATGTTTATTTCCCTCGTCATATTTTATCGTGTCGCGCTTGATTTCTCCGTCGTCAGCCATCTGATAAAGCAGTTCTTCCATTACTTCTGCTCTCTCACTGACAGACAACCGGTTAAAGTCGTCGGAACTCACAAGCTCTTTCATCCTGTTATCGGAATCATCCATCGCTTTGCATTCTTCTTCTGTCAAGGGACTATAGTAGCCGATTTTAACATCTTCGCTCTTTACACCCTTTGCGTCCGCATGGTAGAACACATCCTCGCTCTTATCATGCGACATACCCAGCTTTAGCGTGTAGGTTCCGTCGCCGGCAACTTTGTCGCCGTCTACACCTTTATCGTTCATATAACCGATAAAGGTATCGGAGCCGCCGACTACCTTGGCGTCTTTTTCGCCCAAAACGCCGGTGATTTCCGCTGTAAAGGTAACATCGGGCTTTTCACCGATCGCAATGGTCTTGGTATCAATTTCAAACTTCCGAACGGTAATTTTATCGCCGGAGCCCGCTGCCGCGGGTGCAGCTTTTGCGGTGTTGCCGCCGGCCTTTACCGCGTTAACGGCTTCACCGGGTATCGAGTCCGCCTCGCTCGCGAACATACTCGGGCCGACAACAAAAGCTGTCACTCCGAATGCCAAAATCAACACCAGCGACAATATTTTTATGCCGATACTGTTACTATGACTTTTTTTCATAATTGCACCTCCTGAATTTATTTAAGTCGTTGTTTTAACGGAAAAAATAGCAATAAGAATCTATGTCCCCATTATATTAATACTCATTTTAATTATACTGTCTGATTTAGTATAAGTCAATATTCATAGCCAAAACATTGTGCACATTCGCAAAAAAATACGTACAAATTTATCAAAAAAGGGCAGCCGAAGCTGCCCTTACAATGCAATTAATAATATATGAACGGATTAGTGTTCTTGCCGTAACCGCTTTTGTGGTTTATTGTGCCGTCGGCGTTAAGCACACCGATTTCCTTTAGCGCGGCAGTTGTGTTTTTATAGCTCTTATAAGCCGGCGCGTAATCTTGTCAAACCGTTTGGTAAGGTTTTTAAATTCAATCAAAGCATTAACCTCCTTTGAACAATTCCTCTACAATTCCAATCAGTTTATCCTTGTCCGCACCGAAATTTACGGCGTTTTTCGCCGCGGTCTTAAACTCGTTTAACACCATCGTCTTTTGCGCCGAATGCTCGTCGAGCTTATCGGTAAGGTAACTTCCCCTGCCGACGGATGAAAAAATATAGCCGTCCTGCTCGAGCTCGCGGTACGCCTTGGCGGCGGTGTTTGGGTTTATGCCGAGACGGTCGGCAATTACCCTTACCGGCGGCAGCTTGTCGCCGGGCTTAATTATCCCTGCCGAAGCCAGCTTTATTACATTGTAATAGAGCTGTTCGTAGATTGGCGTCCTGGATGAAAAATCAATCTGAAACATAGTTTCCCCCTCAAATTCACCGCCGTGCGTCCCCTCAAACAGCACCGCGATGTTGTATTAATAAATATAGTACGATTAAATAATATTATATACAAACGCGTTTGTCAATAGAATAAATAAAATACATAAAAAATCGGGGCGGTTTAACCGTCCCGAATAAATTATTTTATTTTTGCCAGTGCCTTGTTGACCGGCACGGCAATCAGCGAAGCGATTACGCACTTTGCAAGGTCAATCAGGATAAACACCGAGGTAAGCGTTACAACTGCGCTGAGCAAATCGGTCTGCACAAAAATCATATACATCGCGATTCCCGGAATATAAATGCAGGGGATTCCGACGATGACCGACGAAACAATGTACCTTACGACCGAATTTTTGATTTTGAGCTTATCCTTTACAAGGCTTACAAAGAATGAGGCGAATATAAAGCCGATAATAAAGCCGCCTGTGGGCGAAAGGATTGTTCCGAAGCCGCTTTTTCCGCCCGAGAACACGGGAAGTCCCACGATGCCGAGCACGGTGTAAATCAGCTGGGCAATCAGCGCGTATGACGGCTTAAGAATAAGCGCGATCATAATTACCACGAGCACCTGCAAGGTAAACGGCACGGGAATGGGCAGCGGAATTGCCAGCGGTGACAGCACGCACAGCAAAGCCGCGCTCACGGCGATTTGCGCCATGGCGAGTGTAGTCAGCTTTAGCTTTGAATTGTTTTTCTTTTCCATAATGTCAACCTCTCATAAAATCACTGTTGACATTATAACACAGCGCAGTTCGTTTGTCAACCACATGGCTCCGATAAGGTTGACAATCTATTTTGAAATACTTGTTGAAATAAAGTCCGCATTATGATAAAATATTACAGTAATATTGAATTTTATTTTGGAGATGCTATATATGAAAAAGTGCGAATACTGCGCCAAGGAAATT
>CAMNHG010000104.1 GCA_946539105.1 uncultured Clostridia bacterium
CCCATAACAAAGTGATGGGGGAGCCTTTAAAAGTTTTCCTAACAGTATATTAAACTCTAAACTCTCAACTCTAAACTCTAATGATTAAACCTCAACTTCGCCCTCAAAAACCTTCTCGGCGTTGCCGGTCATATATACGGTTTCGTCGGTGTAGTTGATAATCAGGTCGCCGCCTATCAGCTTAACCTTGATGTCGTCGCCCTTCTTGCAGAAGCCGTTTTCGCAAGCCGCTACCGCAACCGCGCACGCGCCTGTTCCGCAAGCCCAGGTCTCGCCCGAACCGCGCTCCCAAACTCTCATTTTGAGGGTTTTGTCGTTTAGCACGCTTACAAACTCGGTGTTAATCCTCTCGGGGAAGAGCTTGTTGTTCTCAAACTCGGGACCGATTTTTTCGAGGTCGAGGTGGTCGATATCGCCATCCATAAACACAACACAGTGCGGATTACCCATTGATACGCAGGTGATGTTGTACTCCCTGCCGCCGATTGTGACAGCTCTGTTAACTACCTTGTCGCCGTCGAGAGCAACGGGGATATCCTTGGGATTAAGCACAGCCTTGCCCATATCAACTCTGAGGCGTGTAACCTCGCCGTCCTGGGTGTAAGCCTTTAGCGACTTAATGCCGCTGAGGGTTTCGATTGTGATTTCGTCCTTTTCCTTAATATCAATCATACCGTGGTCGTAGAGGAACTTGCCCACGCAGCGGATGCCGTTGCCGCACATCTTTCCCTCTGAACCGTCGCGGTTGTACATCTTCATCTTTGCGTCGGCAACCTTTGAGGGAGCTACAAGGATAACTCCGTCCGCGCCGATGCTGAAATGACGGTCTGAAAGTCTAACCGCCAGAGCCTCGGGGTTGTTGATCCACTGCTCAAAGGTCGAGAAGTAGATGTAGTCGTTGCCGATGCCCTGCATCTTTGTAAACTTTAATTTCTGCTTTGTCTCTCTCATATTGTTGATGTCAACAAGCTCGGTGCTGTGCTGAGAGAAACGGCTCTTTAAGCAGTCCGCAAGCGCGTTTGCGGTGTCGAGCGAGGTAAGACACGGAATGTTGCGCTCAACGGTTTTACGGCGGATTTTAACAGAATCTCTCGAGGGGATTCTGCCCTTTGCCGAGGTTGAGATTACGTAATTTACCTTGCCCGATTCAATCAGGGTGAGGGTGTTGTTAGCCTCGGACTCGTGAATCTTCTTAACGGCGATAGCGTCGATTCCGTACTTTGTAAGCACCTTGCTTGTGCCCTCGGTAGCGTAAATCTTGAAACCGAGGTCGGCGTACTTCTTGGCGATTTCGCCGATTTCTGCCTTGTCGGAATCGCGGACGGTGATGAACACGCCGCCGTCCTTTTTCATCTTGTAGCCTGCGGCGATAAGTCCCTTGTAAAGTGCCTCCTCAAGCGAGCCGGCAATACCGAGAACCTCGCCGGTTGACTTCATCTCGGGTCCGAGGTGGTTATCAACGTTAATCAGCTTTTCAAAGCTGAATACCGGAACCTTAACGGCGATGTACGGACTCTTGCGGTAAAGACCCGTTCCGTAGCCCATATCGGCAAGCTTTTCGCCGAACATAGCACGCGTTGCCAAATCTACCATCGGCACGCCCGTTACCTTGCTGATGTACGGAATTGTACGCGATGAACGCGGATTTACCTCGATTACGTACAGCTCGTCCTCATAAATGAGGTACTGGATATTTACAAGACCTTTTGTCTTAAGCTCAATAGCAAGGTTGCGCGAGCTTTCAACAATTATGTCTGTCATTTTGTCTGAGATATTCCAAGCCGGATAAACGGCGATTGAGTCGCCCGAGTGAACGCCTGCGCGCTCAACGTGCTCCATAATACCCGGGATAAGTATGTCCTCGCCGTCGCAGATTGCGTCGACCTCAATCTCGGTACCCTGCAGGTACTTGTCGATGAGAATCGGGTTTTCAATATTCTGCGCGAGGATAATCGCCATATACTCCTTAACGTCGGCGTCGTTGAAGGCGATAATCATATTCTGACCGCCGAGCACGTATGACGGACGAAGAAGAACCGGGTAGCCGATTTTATCCGCAACCTCGAGTGCTTCCTCGGTTGTCATAACGGTAACGCCCTTGGGACGCTTGATGTGGTACTTTTCAAGGAGCTCGTCAAAACGCTCTCTGTCCTCAGCCATATCAATGGCGTCGTAGGAGGTACCGAGAATATTAACGCCGTTGTCGCTCATAAACTTTGTCAGCTTAATAGCGGTCTGTCCGCCGAACGCCACAACTACGCCGTAGGGATTTTCGGTCTTGATAATTCCCATTACGTCCTCGTTGGTGAGCGGTTCAAAGTAAAGCCTGTCGGCGGTGTCAAAGTCGGTTGAAACCGTCTCGGGGTTGTTGTTTACGATAACAACGTCGTAGCCCGCCTTTTTAAGTGCCCATACGCAGTGAACGGAAGCGTAGTCAAACTCGATACCCTGACCGATTCTGATAGGACCCGATCCGAATACGATAACGGTCTTTTTGCCGCTCTCGCGCTCCTCAATAAACTCCTCTGCCTCGTTCTCCTTGTCAAAGGTGGAGTAGAAGTAGGGTGTTTCCGCCTCAAACTCAGCCGCGCAGGTGTCAACCATTTTATATACGGGAGAAAGCGGATTTTTGATTGTCTGACCGCTGAACTCCTCGATTGTCTTGTCAAGGAAGCCTGTCTTTTTAGCCTTTAGATAAAGCTCGTCGGTGAGCTCCTTGGTCTTAAGCTCCTCGCCCATATCAATGATGTTTTGGAGCTTGTACAGGAACCACTCGTCAATCATGGTGATTTCGTGGATTTTATCAACGCTCACTCCGCGCTTTAACGCTTCATATACGCAGAAGATTCGTCTGTCGTCGCAAACGCTGAGCTGATCAACAAGCGACGCGTTAGACAGCTTTGCGTACTCCTTGTCGTCAAGTGTATTGTGCGAGATTTCCGCGCCTCTGACAGCCTTCATAATCGCCTGCTCAAAGGTCGGCGCGATAGCCATAACCTCGCCGGTAGCCTTCATCTGTGTGCCGAGTGTACGCTTAGCGTAAACGAACTTGTCGAAAGGCCATTTGGGGAACTTAACAACAACGTAGTCGATTGCGGGCTCAAAGCAGGCGTAGGTTGTGCCTGTTACGGCATTCTTAATCTCGTTAAGGGTGTAGCCGATCGCGATTTTAGCCGCAACCTTGGCGATGGGATAGCCTGTCGCCTTTGAAGCGAGCGCGGATGAACGCGATACACGGGGGTTAACCTCGATTACGGCATACTCAAAGGTCTCGGGGTCGAGCGCGAACTGGCAGTTACAGCCGCCCTCTACCTTAAGCTTTGAGATAATGCTGAGTGCCGCCGAGCGGAGCATTTGATACTCCTTGTCGGACAGCGTTACGGTGGGCGCGATTACGATTGAATCGCCTGTATGTACGCCGACGGGGTCGAAGTTCTCCATCGAGCAGATTGTGATTACGTTGCCCTCGCTGTCACGCATAACCTCGAACTCGATTTCCTTCCAGCCCGAGATACACTTTTCAACAAGCACCTGAGTGATAGGCGAAAGCTCAAGTCCGTTTGAGGTGATTTCACGCAGCTCCTCCTCGTTGTTAACGATACCGCCGCCGGTGCCGCCGAGGGTGAACGCCGGGCGGATAATTACCGGATAGCCGATTTCTTCGGCAAACTTAACCGCTGCCTCAACGTCGTTTACAACCGTTGAGGGGATAACCGGCTGGTTGATTTCGAGCATAGCGTCCTTAAAGAGCTGTCTGTCCTCTGCCTGGTCAATGGTCTCGGGCTTCGCGCCGAGCAGCTTAACGCCGTATTTGTCGAGGAAGCCCTCCTTGGCAAGCTGCATTGACAACGTAAGTCCTGTTTGACCGCCGAGGGTTGACAGCAGGCTGTCGGGACGCTCCTTGCGGATAATTCTCTTGATAGTGGTAAGCGTGAGCGGCTCAATATAAACCTTGTCCGCCATCGCGTTGTCTGTCATAATTGTCGCGGGGTTGGAGTTGACGAGGATTACCTCTAAGCCCTCCTCCTTAAGCGCGCGGCACGCCTGAGTTCCGGCGTAGTCAAATTCGGCAGCCTGACCGATAACAATCGGGCCCGAGCCGATTACCATAACTCTTTTTATGTCTTTTTTAAGTGGCATATTATCAATCCTTACCTTTAAGATTTCGGTTTTTTTCGGTGATATTCGATTATCGGTTCTTGTTTTCCTTCATCATATCAATGAAGCGGTCGAACAAAAACGCCGTGTCGAGCGGTCCGCCGCAAGCCTCGGGATGGAACTGCACCGAGAAAGCAGGCATATCCAAGTAGTCAACGCCCTCGCAGGTGTTGTCGTTGCCGTTTGTAAAGCTAAGGGCGGCGTTTTCGGGAAGGCTGTCTGAAACTACAGCGTAGCCGTGGTTCTGCGAGGTGATGTAAACTCTGCCGCTCTTAAGCTCCTTAACGGGCTGGTTAGCTCCGCGGTGGCCGTATTTGAGCTTTTCGGTCTCGCCGCCCTGTGAAAGAGCAAGCAACTGATGACCGAGGCAAATGCCGAACATCGGGATTTTATTGTCGCAGAGCTTTTTAATCTCGTCGATAATCGCGGTGTTCTCGGCAGGGTCTCCCGGGCCGTTTGAAAGCATTACGCCGTCGGGGTTCATAGCCATAATTTCCTCGGCTGTTGTGTGAGCCGGAACAACGGTCAAATCGCAGCCGCGCTTAAGCAGCTCGCGGTCGATGTTGTGCTTCGCGCCGAAGTCCATAAGCACTACCTTAAGCTCGGGATTCTCAGCCTCAAAGTGCTCGGGCTTTTTAAGGGTTGTGCTCTCGACAGCCTTAACCACCTTGTAGTTTTTAAGCTCTTCAAGCTCAGCGTCGGTAACGCCCTCGGTGTATTTAATTTTGCAGTTCATAACGCCGTACTCGCGCACAATACGCGTGAGCGCGCGGGTGTCGATTCCGCAAACTCCGGGTATGCCGGATTTTTTTAAAAAGGTGTCAAGATCGCCCTCACTGCGGAAGTTGGACGGAGCCTGACACCATTCTCTTACAATATAACCTTTTAAAGCGGGGGAATCGCTCTCAAAATCCGAGGGAATCACCCCGTAGTTGCCGATAAGCGGGAACGTCTGAATAATCACCTGACCGTAGTAGCTGGGGTCGGTGATTGTCTCAAGATAGCCTGTCATAGCGGTTGTAAAAACAAGCTCTCCTACCGTTTCTTTTTCGGCACCAAATGACTCGCCCTCAAAAACAGTTCCGTTTTCAAGAACCAAGTACGCAGCTCGACTCATATTATCATCCTTTC
>CAMNHG010000105.1 GCA_946539105.1 uncultured Clostridia bacterium
GAGATTAGTGCCATATATTCTATTTGTTTTTCAGACAGTTTATCGGACTTAATAACATTATCAGCCAAATAAACGCCTCCTAACCCATTTTATCTAATCTAAAGTATTATATCACAGATTGGAAGGCATTTCAATAACTTATCACCGTTTTATCACAATATTTTGAAAAAAATATTAATACACCAAGCGGTTACCACCATATGTTGTGGGAATCTCCCCTACAATCACCGACTGAGCAAGCTCGTAATCCGTGTCGAAGGTCATCTCACCGCTATGGTCTACCGATGCGGTGACAATATGTGAGGTAATTATAAGGCGGATATGATGGATTGTCTGGTTGATTCCCGCGCTTTCAAATGTACTTTCAATCCTTGAATTGAAGTTACCCGTCAGGCAAAAGGTCAGCGGAATATGAGGTCCGAGGTTTGATAATAATGTCAATCCCGTGAACGCGCCGAGAGGTATTTCCATTTTTGAATGCTTGATTTTCGCGACCTCACTCTGCGCGGATTTTGTAACG
Source organism: uncultured Clostridia bacterium (assembly GCA_946539105.1). Lineage (GTDB taxonomy): Bacteria > Bacillota > Clostridia > Oscillospirales > Acutalibacteraceae > Ruminococcoides. The sequence continues at coordinate 521 of CAMNHG010000105.1, forward strand.
GCAGCCTTGAATATGTTTATATTTTTTGAATTTGTTTCGATTGATTTTACACTGCCGTCGTTTGAGTATTTTACAATCGCAAAATCGCCGTAATCATAACCCAAATCGTTTAATGTGTTCTGCACCGCGTCCGATAAAGCATCGGTTGTAATCTGCCCGGCAAAGTTCACTATGTAATCTTTTGAAAAATTTGAAGCCTTACCCTCAAACGCCCTTACGGTAAAAACAATAAGCATAGCAGTCGCGATTATCACGCAGTACAGTCTTATTACAGCAATTCCCGAACGCCGTTTATTCCGTCTGTAAAGCAAAAAACCACCCCTCGTACATAATATACGAGAGGTGATGTTAAGTGATATTTTATTTTTTCTCTTCTTTGTCTGCGTCGTCTGCCTTTTCATCAGCCTTGTCGTCGATTTCGACATCACAGCCTGAGCAGCCATCGCAGCTCTGATTGCATTCGTCTGCTTCGTCATCAAAAAGGCCTGAAAAATCAAACTCCAAAAGCTCGCCGCAGTTGGGGCACTCAATCTCGCCCTCAAGCAGGACATCCTCTGAAACATTGATTTTCTCTCCGCAGGCACCGCAGGTTACCTCATAAAAAGGATTATCCTCGTCGTCATATTCATCATACACAACTTCGGTATCGTCATATAACTCAGACTCTACCTCGGACAAATCTTCATCAATCTCGTCAACCTGATCGGCAAGATCATCGTAAAGCTCCTCCATATCGGTGAGGTCGTAAGCCATATCGTCGAGCAAATCGACAATAGCGTTAATCACCTTAACCTCAGGCTTGCTTTGATCGAGCGAAAGACCTTCCGCAAGGCCTTTGATATAAGCAATTTTTTCAGTAATTGTCATATTAAAACCTCTTATGCTCTGCCCATGTACTCGCCGGTTCTGGTATCAATCTGGATAACCTCGCCCTCGTCAATAAAGAGCGGAACCTTAATCTCAGCACCTGTCTCGAGAGTAGCAGGCTTTGTAGCGTTAGTAGCTGTATCGCCCTTAAAGCCGGGATCTGTCTTAGTAACCTCAAGCTCTACAAAGTTAGGCGGCTCTACGCCGAAAACATTGCCCTTGTAGGAAAGAATCTTGCAAACCATATTCTCTTTAACAAACTTAAAGTTATCGCCGAGAACGCTCTTGTTAATCGGAATCTGCTCCCAAGTCTCGGTGTCCATAAAGTAATAAAGGTCGCCGTCGTTGTAGCTGTACTCCATATCCTTTCTCTCGATGAAAGCGGTGGGATATTTATCGTTGGGGTTAAAGGTTTTTTCTACAACCGCACCTGTAATAACGTTTCTGATTTTTGTTCTTACAAAAGCTGCGCCTTTACCGGGTTTTACGTGCTGAAATTCGATTATGGAAACAACCTGTCCATCCATCTCGAATGTTACGCCGTTTCTGAAATCACCTGCTGAAATCATTGTAATTACCTCCTGATATTTCTTTTACAGAAATATAATTATTCCGTAAAATTACTTCATCTTATTATACTAAATTTTAACTGAAAATGCAAGTACTTTAAACAATTATAAGCTCTTTGGGCAAAGAAACAAAGTTTTTATATCCTTCTTCTGTCACACAGAGCATATCCTCAATCCTGACGCCGAACTCGTTAGGCAGGTAAATTCCGGGCTCATCGGTGATTACCATACCGCTTTTAAGCACAACCTCTCCCCTTGGAGAAACGGAAGGTGCTTCGTGAATATCAAGCCCTACGCCGTGGCCTGTTGCGTGACCAAAGAATTTTCCGTAGCCGTGCTCGGAAATTATATCTCTCGCTGTTTTGTCAACCTCGCTGCATTTTACTCCGGGTTTAATCTTTTCAAGTGCGGCAAGCTGAGCCTTTAATACGATATTATAAATCTCAGTCATCTTGTCCGTAGCGTACTTTACCGCGACGGTTCGGGTGGTGTCGCTGTGGTAGCCCTCATACACTGCTCCGAAATCGAAGGTAAAAAAGTCACCTTCCTTAACAATTCCGTCAGACGGTACGCCGTGCGGAAGCGAGGTCTTTTTACCGGTGATTGTAATTAAATCAAACGACTTGCACTCAGCTCCGTAGATATTCATTAAGTAATCAAGCCGTGCGGCAATCTCCTTTTCGCTTACTCCCGGTTTGACGTAATTTAACACTTCAAGGTACGCTTTTTCTGCAATATTTTGAGCCTTTTGGATTTTTTCTATCTCTGTGCTGTCCTTGATAACGCGTATATCGGCAATATGCTTGCACAGCTTTTGGTCGGCAATGCATTCAATTTTATGCTGAGCGAGGAACTTTTTGAAAAACTCAAAGCGCGATACCGTAATGCTGTCGGCTTCAAAGAATACGCTCTTTATCTCCTCTTTGCTGAGAATATCGAGCAAATCCTGCGACAGCTTGCTGTACATTACAACCTTGCAACCGCTTGACTTTTTCTCGGCAGCCTCGGCATAGCGGAAGTCGACTATAAGATAACTGTTCTCGCTCGTTACAAGCAAATAACCCTCGCTGTGGAAAAATCCCGAAAAATAGCCTATATTAACTTCGTTTGTAATAATCAGTGCTTCGTCGTTATTCTTTATAAAGCCCTTTAATTTATCAATCCTTGTCACGTGTAAGCTCCTTTAACGCGTCTATTGCCAAAAAGTAACTGAGCTTGCCGAAGCCCGCAATCTGTCCTGCACATACGGGAGCTATTACTGACTTATGCCTGAACTCCTCGCGCGCGTGAATATTAGACATATGCACCTCTACATAAGGAATATTTACGCAGGCGATAGCGTCGCGCAGAGCGTAGCTGTAGTGAGTAAGCGCGCCGGCGTTAATAGCAACACCGTCATACTCTCCCATAGTCGAATGAATTTTATCAATCAAGTCGCCCTCGTGGTTTGACTGGAACACATCGCAGTAAATGCCCTTGTCCTTTGCATACTCTTTGATTTGAGCTTCAATGCTCTCGGCTGTCTCGGCACCGTAAACACCCTTTTCGCGAACGCCGACCATATTTAGGTTGGGACCGAGCATTACAAGAATTTTTTTCATAACATACACCCCTGAACTTAAACAAAATCAAAAGCGGACAGCATACACTGTCCGCATATTGGTTACCTGTATTTGCGTTTGCGAGCTGCTTCAGATTTTTTCTTGCGCTTTACAGAGGGCTTCTCATAAGCCTCTCTCTTGCGAACCTCAGCAATAACGCCAGCTCTGGCACACTGCTTTTTGAATCTTCTCAAAGCACTTTCAAGAGATTCATTCTCTTTTAATCTAATTTCTGCCATCTATCTTCCCTCCCATCTGCCATATGGCATGGGTACTTTGCATAATTTGCAATAGCTATTATACAATATGTTGCTAAAAAAGTCAATAGAAATGTAGAATTTTAGAAAAATTTTTGATTTCGGCTCAATTTATGGCTTTACAACAAGATTTACGAGCTTTTTGGGAACTACGATTTCTTTGATAATGTTCATTCCGTCGGTTGCTGCCTTAACCTTTTCATCGGCTTTGGCGAGTGCGAGAAGCTCATCCTTTGAAGCGTCAACGGGTACGTTGAGCTTTGCCTTGATTTTGCCGTTAACCTGAACTACAATCTCAACGGTATCGTCTACGCACTTGCTCTCATCATAATCAGGCCATTTTGCTTCCGCGAGGATTCCGTCGCCTAACTTGCAGGCTTCGTAAACCTCCTCGGTAACGTGAGGCGCGAAGGGATTGAGCAGGATTGAGAAGATTCTCAGCTCCTCTTTGTTGATAGACTTAACATTTGAAATATCGTTGATAAGTGCCATAAGAGCGGCGATTGCGGTGTTGAACTTGATGTTTTCAATATCCTCGCCGACCTTTTTGATTGTCTTGTGAAACGCGCTTTCAAGCTCGGGACGGATTTTGTCGCCGTCGATGAGGTTATTCTGTAAATTCCAGTAACGCTCAACAAATCTGCGGCAGCCGCGAATGCTCGCCTGGCTCCACGGAGCGGCCTTTTCAAAGTCGCCGATAAACATTTCATAAAGGCGCATTGTGTCGGCACCGTATTCGTTTACGATGTCGTCGGGATTTACAACGTTACCCCTTGACTTACTCATTTTTTCGCCGTTCTCACCGAGAATCATTCCGTGCGAGGTACGCTTAGCGTACGGCTCCTTTGTGGGAACAACGCCGATATCATAGAGGAACTTGTGCCAAAAACGGCTGTAAAGCAGGTGAAGCGTTGTGTGCTCCATTCCGCCGTTGTACCAATCTACGGGCGACCAGTAATTGAGTGCCTCTTTAGAAGCCAAAGCCTCGTTGTTGTGGGGATCCATATATCTCAGGAAGTACCACGAAGAACCTGCCCACTGAGGCATAGTGTCGGTCTCTCTGTGAGCAACACCGCCGCACTTGGGGCACTTTGTGGTAATCCAGTCGGTCATCTTCGCAAGCGGAGACTCACCGTTGTCGGTAGGCTCATAGGACTCTACCATCGGTAGCTTGAGGGGAAGCTCGCTTTCGTCAATCGGAACATATCCGCACTTGTCGCAGTGAACAATCGGGATAGGCTCGCCCCAGTAACGCTGACGTGAGAATACCCAATCGCGTAGCTTATAGTTTACTTTAGAGTGACCTTTTCCCTCTTTGGTAAGCCAGTCAATAATCTTAACCTTAGCCTCGTCAACAGTAAGACCATCGAGCATACCTGAGTTCACCATAATACCGGTTGCGCAGTCGGTGAACGCTTCTTCCTGTACGTTGCCGCCCTTTACAACCTC
>CAMNHG010000106.1 GCA_946539105.1 uncultured Clostridia bacterium
ATAAAAACGCGGAAAACTCAAAGAAGTATAAAATCGACACCGCAAAGGCTCAGGCAGAGTCCTACAAAAAGCAGCTCGAGGGCAAGACCTTCAAGATGACCGCCAAGGCAGGCAAGGGCGGCAAGCTGTTCGGAAGCATCACCGCAAAGCAGGTAGCCGAGGAAATCAAAAAGCAGTACAATATCTCGGTTGACAAGCGCAAGGTTGTTCTTGATCGCGACATCAAGGAGTTCGGTACATACAAGGCGGAGGTAAAGCTCTATACCGGCATCTCCGCGCAGATTGATATCCAGGTATCGGAAGCATAAGTTAATTGATAATGGAAAATGGATAATGGATAATTGAGGGCGGGCTCTGCCCGCACCCGATTTAAAGCCTCCACCGTCACTTGTTACGGGGGAGGTGGCACGCCGCCAATGCGGCGTGACGGAGGGGGCAGACGTTTCCGACATTGAAACTTATAATCTTATTTAAATTCGCACCATATTAATTCATTCGGGAACAAAACGTTTTCGGTAATGTCAACTTACGTTCCCGACCGAAATTATCAATTATCAACTATCAATTATCAATTCAAAAGGAAATCACAATGGCTAATACGGAATTTACAAGCGAGTTTTCAACGCTGCCGTACAGCGCAGAGGCAGAGCAGGCTGTGCTCGGGGCGATTATCCTTGACAGCTCTGTTTTTGACAAGGTGCTCGACCACGTAAAATCACCCGATTATTTCTATATCGGACTGCATAAGCAGATTTTTCAGCAGATGCAGGATATGATGAACTTCGGCACCTCAATCGACGTTGTAACCTTGCTTGACAGACTAAAAAAGAGCGGCGCGTTCGACGAGGCGAGCGGAAAAACGTACATTATGGACTTGGCGGAAAACTGTCCGTCAATTTCAAACGCCGAGGAATACGCCAAAATAATTAAAGAAAAATACCAGCTCAGGCTGCTGATTACCGCCTCGCGCAAGACTATTGACGAGGCAACGGCAGGCGAGGGGGAGACTTCTCTTCTGCTCGATTCAGCCGAACAGCGGCTTTTCGACATCCGCTCGGACAGCAGCAAGACAGGGCTTGAGCGCATTGATTCGGTACTGTTCCAGACCTTCGCGCGCCTTGATTCGCTCAACAAGGAAGCCGACGACGGACTAAAGCCCGTCCCCACGGGTATCGAGGATTTGGACAGGATGATTACCGGACTCAACCGCTCCGACCTCATCATCCTTGCGGCTCGACCGGGTATGGGAAAAACCAGCTTCGCGCTTAACATCGCGCGCAACGTAGCTTGCAAGTCGAAAAAGACAGTCGCGTTTTTCTCGCTCGAAATGCCCAAGGAACAGCTTGCCAGCCGTCTGCTTTCATCGGAAGCGCGCGTAGGCGGCACAAAGCTGAGAACAGGCAAGCTAAACGACGAGGATTGGAACCGGCTTATTCCCGCAAGCGACGTGTTAAGGGAAGCTCCGCTGTACCTTGACGACACATCGACAATCACCATTACCGAGATGAAGTCGCGACTTCGCAGGCTTAAAGATATTGATTTAGTCGTAATCGACTACCTGCAGCTGATGGCGAGCGGCAGAAGAATTGACAACCGAGTTCAGGAAATCTCCGCCATCACCCGAAACTTAAAGATTATGGCTAAGGAGCTAAACGTCCCGATCATCACGCTGTCGCAGCTTTCGCGTGCCTCTGAACAGCGCACCGGCGATCACCGTCCTCAGCTTTCCGACCTGAGAGATTCAGGTTCTATCGAGCAGGACGCCGACATTGTTCTTTTCCTCTACCGCGAGGGTTACTACGACAAGGCGGAAGGCGAAAATGCCGCTCCCACAACCGACGTAAACTCGGGCGAATGTATTGTCGCAAAGAACCGTCACGGCGAGACAAACACAGTAAAACTCCACTGGCAGGGCGAATTTATGAGCTTTACCGGCATTGATAACCGCCATAATGAGCCGTAAGCCCGATATTGCCGCCGAAACCGTATGCAAGGTTATCGGAACGGCAGAAAAATACAAACTAATCTCCGATCGCGACAGCGTTGTTGTCGCGCTGTCGGGAGGAGCGGATTCTGTTACGCTTCTCAATGTTTTATATTCTATAAAAGAAAAATACAATTTAACGCTATACGCCGCGCACCTTAACCACGGAATCCGCGGAAGTGAAGCCGATAATGATGAAAAATTCTGTAAAATTCTTTGCGAGAATTATAATATCAGATTTTTTGTAAAGCATATTGATGTCCCCGCGCTCTGTGCAGAACAAAAAATCAGCGCGGAGCTGTGCGGCAGAAACGAGCGATATAAGTTTTTTAACGAGCTCAGCGTTAAGCTGAACGCCAAAATCGCCACGGCTCACACCGCCAGCGACAACGCCGAAACCCTGCTGTTTAATTTAACCAGGGGCAGCTCGCTTTCAGGCGCGTCGGCAATTCCACCAAAGCGCGGAAGCATTATCCGACCGCTGATTGAGCTTAGCAGGGGAGAGATTGAAGCGTACTGCGCGGCAAAATCGCTGGCTTTTGTCACCGACAGCACAAACCTGTCCGACGACTATACGCGCAACAAAATCCGCCACAATATTATCCCCGGACTAAAGGAGATTAATCCCCGCGCGGAGCAGGCTATGCTTGATTTTTCGCGTGACTGCGCGGAAATCAGCGAATTTTTAGATAAGTACGCCGAGGGCGTTCTTAATTCCGCAAAAGAAAAATACGGCTATAATTCAGAGTTTTTGCTAAACCAAAACCATGCGGTTTTGAAAGCCGCTGTCGCAAAGCTGTGCAAAGAAAACAACTGTGAAGCCGAAAGGCGGCACATCGAGCTGATAATCTCAATTCTAAACCACGGCGGAGCGGTAGAGCTGAAAAACGGAAAAAAAGCCGTTTGTGCCCAAAAAACGCTCAGAATTATAACAAATTCAACCGAAAACACTTCTTTTTTTCTGGTTTTTGATAAAAACCTTACCTTTGAATACCTCGGAAAAGAAATCGAAGCAAAGGCTGACTTTTCCGTACTAAAACCGTCAAAAGCCGTGTTCAGAACACGAAAAAGCGGAGATTATTTCACCTTTTGCAAGCGAAACGTTACAAAGCCTCTTCGCAAGGCTCTTAATGAACAGGGCGTGCCGAGGGAGCTGCGCGACAGTCAGCTTTTGCTCTGTGAAGGCAGCGAGGTTCTCTGGTGCGAGGCACTGGGCTTTTCAAAAAAGGGAAAAGAGCTTAATATAGAAATTAATATTCGCTAAAAGAAATATAAAATAAATAAAGGAGCTTTATTATGCACAAGGACGTAGAATCGGTATTACTTTCCGAAAAGCAACTTGAAAAAATTGTGAATTTGCTTGCAAAAAAAATAGAAAAAGATTATAATGGCAAGGAGTTCATTATGGTTGGTCTGCTAAAGGGCAGCGTTGCGTTTATGGCGGATCTGATGAAAAAGATAAATCTTGATTTTTCAATAGATTTTATGGTTGCCTCCAGCTACGGCAGCGGAACCGAAAGCTCCGGTAAGGTAAAAGTTGTAAGCGACCTTACACAGCCGGTAGAGGGCAAGGATGTTCTCATCGTTGAGGATATTGTCGATTCGGGCAATACGCTCAACTTTATTTGTAACTACCTTATGACAAAGGGCGCGAAGGACGTCCGCGTTGTAACTCTCTGCGACAAGCCCGCGCGCCGTAAGGTTCCGTTTAAGCCCGACTATGTAGGCACTGAAATTCCCGATGAGTTTATTGTCGGCTACGGACTTGACTATGATGAAAAGTACAGAAATCTTCCGTACATAGGAATCTTAAAGCGTTCCGTATATGAGTAATCATTAAGCACATCAAAAGGAGTGATGTAATTTGGAGAATAAAAGAAGAGGACCCGGTCTGCTGCTATACCTCGCCATACCGATAATTTTGATTATCGTAGCGGCAATTTTTCTAGGTTCGCGGCATACGGAGTCTCCAAAAACCTACCAGCTTGTTCAGTACTTTGTTGACGGCAAGGTTGACAGCTACACCGTTAACTACGGTTCGGGAGTAGTTGAGATTACCCTTAAAGAGGGCGAAAGCGAATATCCCAAGGACGAGGAAGCAACCGGGGCTTCAAATGCCGATAATCCGCTTAACAACGCGCTTAACCCTGCAAATAACAACGATTCCAAGCAGAAGACGGTTGTAAAGGGACAGCTTGCCGATATCCACAAGTTTTTGGACGATATTAAGCCGTATCAAAAGGATAAAGACGGAAAGCAAATTCCCTACGATTTAATCAGGGCAAACGATAATTCCTTCCTGCTCGAGATTATCCCCACCGTTTTGATGGTTGTAATTTTCATAGCCGCGTGGATTTTCATTATGAAGCGTATGGGCGGCGGCGGAATCGGCAAGGAGATGAACTTCGGCAAGGCGAAGATTAAGAATACAAACGATGACAAGCGAAAGACCACCTTTGACGACGTCGCAGGTGCGGATGAGGAGAAGGAAGAGCTTGCTGAGGTTGTAGAGTTTCTTAAGTCTCCCGACAAATTCAATAAGCTCGGCGCGCGTATTCCCAAGGGCGTACTTCTCGTAGGCCCTCCCGGTACAGGTAAAACCCTGCTTGCCAGAGCCGTTGCCGGAGAAGCCGGTGTTCCGTTCTTCTCAATTTCAGGTTCCGACTTTGTGGAGATGTTTGTCGGCGTCGGTGCTTCGCGTGTGCGCGACTTGTTCGATCAGGCAAAGAAAAACTCTCCCTGTATTATATTTATCGACGAAATTGACGCCGTAGGCCGTCAGAGAGGCGCAGGCCTGGGCGGCGGTAACGACGAGCGCGAGCAGACTCTTAACCAGCTGCTTGTAGAGATGGACGGCTTCGGCGTAAACGAGGGCGTAATCTTAATCGCAGCTACCAACCGTCCCGACGTACTCGACCCGGCACTGCTGCGTCCGGGCAGATTTGACCGTCAGGTAGTTGTAAGCTATCCCGACGTAAACGGCCGTGAGGCCATCCTTAAGGTTCACGCGCGCACAAAGCCGCTTGCTCCCGATGTTAAGCTAAAGACCATCGCCAAGACAACAGCAGGCTTTACGGGCGCAGACCTTGAAAATCTGCTCAACGAGGCGGCACTGCTTGCGGCAAGAGCTGATAAAAAGGCAATCACAATGAAGGAGATTGAGGAAGCTACAATCAAGGTTGTTGTGGGTGCCGAGAAGAAGTCAAAGGTTATGAGCGAGAAGGAAAAGAAGCTGACCGCGTATCACGAGGCAGGTCACGC
>CAMNHG010000107.1 GCA_946539105.1 uncultured Clostridia bacterium
AACAGCGTTTATGACGAGAGCTCTCCGCATTATTCGCCTGAGATTTTTAAGCTCGGTATCCCTGTTTTGGGTATCTGCTACGGCTGTCAGCTTATGGCGTATTCGCTCGGCGGTAATGTTGTATCGGCGGCTGACGATTCCGTAAGCGAGTACGGTAAAACTGTAACTAAGTACGATAAGGACTGCGTTTTATTTAACGGCTTGCCCGAAAGCGGAATTTCATGGATGAGCCACCGTGACTACATCAGCGAACCGCCAAAGGGCTTTGAAATTACCGCTCATACCGCCAACTGCCCCGTAGCCGCAATGGCTGATAAGGAGCGAAAGCTCTACGGTGTGCAGTTTCACCCCGAGGTTAACCATACCGAAAACGGCAGCAAGATGATTAAGTCGTTCCTCTATGATGTCTGCGGCTGTACCGGCGAGTGGAAGATGGACAGCTTTATCGACACCACAGTTGCTCAAATCAAGGAACAGGTAGGGGATAAGGGCGTTGTTCTCGGACTTTCGGGCGGTGTAGATTCCTCGGTTGCCGCAGCGTTAATCAGCAAGGCAATCGGCAAGCAGTTGACCTGCGTTTTTGTAGACCAGGGATTAATGCGCAAGGATGAGGGCGATTTTGTTGAGCAGACTTTCACAAAGCTGTTTGATATGAACTTTGTGCGCATTAACTGTGGCGATGAGTTCCTCGCTAAATTAAAGGGTGTTTCCGACCCCGAGGAAAAGCGAAACATAATCGGCACTGAGTTTTACAATGTATTTTGGGATAAAATCCGCGACAGCTACGGTTCGGGCTTTTTCGCTCAGGGCACAATTTACCCCGACCGTATTGAGAGCGGAAAGGGCGACGCGGCAAAAATAAAAACCCACCATAATCAGGTAGGCGTTCCGAAGGATATTAAATTTGAAGGCATTATCGAGCCGCTAAAGGATTTGTTCAAGGACGAGGTAAGAGAAGTAGGCGAAATGCTCGGACTTCCTCACGACCTTGTTTGGAGACAGCCGTTTCCCGGTCCGGGTCTGGGTGTAAGGGTAATCGGCGAGGTAACTGCAGAGAGAGTAAAAATCCTGCAGGAAGCCGACGCAATCCTTCGAGACGAGATGGACAAATGCGGCTACGCTAAAGAGATGAGCCAGTTTTTCGCGGTTCTTCCGGGCGTTAAAACCGTAGGAGTAATGGGAGACTCGCGCACCTACAGCGAGCTTGTGGCAATCCGCGCCGTAACCACCGACGACTTTATGACAGCCGACTGGGCAAAAATTCCATATGACATTCTCGGCAAGGTATCAAACAGAATCATCAACGAGGTAAACCACGTCAACCGCGTAGTTTACGACATAACAAGTAAGCCTCCCGGCACGGTGGAATGGGAATAAATTTCTAATATAGAATTATAGTCAAGCCGCCAAGTGGGATATTTTCCTGCTTGGCGGCGTTTATATTTGCTTAATCAGAATAGCTCTTTTTTATCAATATAAGAAAGTAATAATAAAACAAAATATCTGCGACAATATGTAATATATACTTGACAATATGAAAATGATATGATACAATCATTTTACAGCAAGAGATATAAGCTTTTTCTGTAATAATTTATTGAAGGAGAGTTATTATGAATTTCAGTGTTTTATTACCGGTTATTATTGCCGTTGCTGCGATTTTGATTGTCATTATAGCGCGGTTAAAAAACAAAAACAAGGCAAGTTACGATGAACGGCAGACATTAGCGAGATATTCAGCATTTAGAACATCGTTTATATTTTTACTGTTTTATTGCCTTATTTGCGCGACATTGTATATCCTTGATATAAAATGGAGCAACACTGCTGTACAAATGTTTATCGGGTGCATACTATCTTTTTCGTTATTTATCGCTTTGTGTATTTTGAAAGACGCTTATTTTTCAGACACACCAAAAAGAAATGTATCTTCTGTAATATTCTTCTTTCTTTTCGGAATAATGACTTTATACTATTTTATTTCAGGATTTGCTAAAGGAAACACTCTTTTTATGAACGGACAAATTTCAACACTCGCTTTGTGGTTAATCTTTTCAATTTGTTTATTTGTCTTGGGAATAATAGCGTTAATAAAATTAATATTAGACAAGCGCAGATCGGAGAGTTAAATGAAAAATCTTAAACTGAAAAGCGCGCGTGCTGCTCTTGACCTTTCTCAGCAGCAGCTTGCCGAAAAAGTGGGCGTCAGCCGTCAAACTATTAATGCTATCGAAAAAGGGGATTATAATCCGACAATCAAGCTGTGCGTTGCAATTTGCAAAGTGCTCGGAAAAACGCTTGATGATTTATTCTGGAATGAATTATAAGCTCTTTTATTAAATTACGAGGAGAATACTATGATACCAAACGACCCTATGATTTTACTAAGTTTTATAAACACAAAGCTGCGTGACGAGTATAAGAGCCTTGATTTACTCTGCGATGATTTGCAGATTGACAAGGCTGAGCTTGAAAGCAAGCTGTCGGCGGTTGATTACACGTACAATTCAGAGCTAAACCGCTTTGTTTAGTTATACCAGCTTTTTGCTACCCTTTTATTAAGCTCAATATAACCCCACGATAAAAAATACGCGCTTGCGTAGATTATAACTCCCGCAAGCAAAATATACCACAGCGGACGCGTATTTACCTCTAAAAACGAGTAGGGAATTTCACTTTGCGGAATAACTCCCCAGAGTATCAGGCTTATTATAATAACCGAGTAAATTGTAATCAGTGCCGAACCGTTAAATCGCATAACCGGCTTGATTTTATTGCTCGGCGGCTCCGCGATTAAAAATGAAATTATAGTCAAAGCAGGAATTATCACGTGCATATTAAACGAATCGTACTTTAATATATCCGGCTTGTCAGGGACAAAGGGGAAGAGAGACATTAAAATTACAAACGCGATTATGCTCTCGGTGACAACGGACGTAAGGCGCAAAAAATAAAACTTTTCGAGCTTAATATCCTCGCCTTTGATAATCTCCATAAGGCTGATAACTGCCGTAACGAGCGAGATAATTGATGTAAAGACCGTGCCGTTAATCGTCATAAACCTAAAGTCCGAAAGAAAATCCCAGTTCATATCCCTTACAACAGATATAAAAAACGAGCAAAAGCCCAAAATCGAGATAGTTAAGCTGATTAAAATATTAAGCTGCTTTTTGTATTTAAAACGGTAATCCTTGTATTCTGTGTTTTCGGCTGTTGATACTGCGTTCATTAAAACTGCTCCTAAATCGTTATCACATATTAATGATTTGCAAAATTAAATAATCTATTCAAAAAAAGTGCCATTCCCAAATCAGTAGGAATGACACTTTTTATGTATTGTTTTATATTAAAGCTGTTCTTTGATAGCCGCTAAAAGCTCGTCATAGGTTTCAAAGGCAGGGAGGTCGGGGTTATCCTTCTTGATAGAGTCAGGGCTCTTGAACAAAAATCCCGCCTTGCTCGCTCTAATCATAGCGAGGTCATTATAGCTGTCACCGCTTGCAACGGTCTCAAAACCGATTGACTGCAGAGCCTTAACGGTGGTGTACTTTGACTTTTCGCATCTCATCTTAAAGTCCGTAACCTCGCCGTTTTCCGCAACAACAAGCGAGTTGCAGAAGATTGTGGGATAGCCGAGCTTTTTCATAAGCGGAGCGGCAAACTGAGTAAATGTGTCGCTTAAAATAATAACCTGACAGAGCGACTTAAGCTCGTCTAAAAACTCCTTTGCGCCGGGCATAGGGTCGATAGTCGCGATAACGTCCTGAATCTCCTTAAGTCCGAGTCCGTGTTCCTTCAAAATATTAAGTCTGTAGCGCATCAGCTTGTCATAATCTGGCTCGTCACGCGTAGTCTTTTTAAGCTCGGGAATGCCCGAAGCCTCGGCAAACGCAATCCAAATCTCGGGAACAAGTACGCCCTCTAAATCCAAACATGTAATAACCATTTTAATCAATCCTTTCGCAAATCCAATATATCATTACTTGGCATTTTCGTCAATACACTCGTCAAGCGCGTTAATAATCGCCTTTTTGTCCATCTTTCTGCCGATAAATACCAGCTTGTTAATTCTGTCGCCGTAAACCGGGTGCCAGGTTGCGGCAAGGTCGGGGTTCATAGCGAGAATTTCCTTGCGTTCTTTTTCGGGGAAAGCCGCAATCCAGTCGCCGTCATCGGTAGCGGTCTTTTGCTTGCCGCTCTGCTCAAACACATAGGCGGTGTTGGGGTTCTCCTTAATCCAGAACAAGCCCTTGGCTCTGATAACCTCTTTAGGCCATTTTTCAAATACAAACTGCTCAAATTTGCTCTTTACAAACGGCTTAACGTTTTGATATACAAAGGTGCCGATGCCGTATTCCTCGGCTTCGCCTTCCTCGTGATGATGGTGATGGTGGTGATGATGACCGTGGTGGTGTTCTTCTTCATCGTGGTCGTGATGATGCTCATGATGCTCATGATGTTCATGATGCTCGTCATGGTCGTGGTCATGATGCTCGTGGTGTTCTTCCTCTTCCAAATCCTCAGAGTTTTCGCCCTCAAGCTCCATAGCCTTCATCCAGCCTGCGCTTGTAGCGGCTTTCTCAAAGTCAAAGCGGTGTGTTTCGAGAATCTCGGCAACATCAACCTTGCCGTAGTTTGTCTCAATAATCTTAGCCTCGGGCTGTAACGCTCTGATAACCTCGAGAACGTCAGCCTTTTCCTGCTCGTTAACATCGTCAATCTTGTTGAGGATAATGGTTGTGCAGAACTCAATCTGCTGAATAAGCAGGTTTTCAATGTCTTCCTCGTCAAGGTTTTCATTTAAAAGGCTTGAACCCGAGCCAAACTCGTCAGCCATTCTCTTTGCGTCAACAACGGTCGCCACGTTGTCAAGATAAGCGACTGCCGGCAAGCCCTGAGATTGTCCGCTTCCGTCGAGCATACAAATTGAACCGGCGATAGGACCTGGCTCGCAAATTCCCGAAGCCTCAATTAGGATATAGTCAAACCGTCCTGACTGCGCAAGCTCAATAATCTGCTTCATCAAGTCAACCTTTAAAGTACAGCAGATACAGCCGTTTGAAAGAGGTACAAGGTTTTCGTCCTTCTGAGTTACCGCGCCGCCCTTGGTGATTAATGACGCGTCAATGTTAACCTCGCCGATGTCATTAACGATAACGGCAACCTTGTAGCCCTCCTGGTTTGCCAGCACGTGATTAAGCACTGTTGTTTTTCCTGCTCCGAGGTATCCTGTCA
>CAMNHG010000108.1 GCA_946539105.1 uncultured Clostridia bacterium
GCGACAACAGCTGGGAGCGTTCGGCTCAGGATTATATCAACGTTTACAGCGACACCTTAAATTGGAACTAAGCCGGGTTGCCCCGGCAGGCATTTCGCGTACTTTGGCTCGGCGCGCAGCCTGAACCCGCCGTTTCGCGGGACAGCTTGTGCTGAATCAAACGCTGTCTGTTGATAATAAATAACACAAAATTACACCCCGATTCGTAATGAGTCGGGGTGTTTTCTGTCTATTTAAGCCTCCACCGTCAAAACGGGGAAGGTGGCATTTTGCTTTGCAAAATGACGGAGGGGGCAGACTTTTTCGGTATTGCCAACCTATCCTATGAAGTTTAACTTTTACCCTTTATTTTTCCTTCCATCCAAAAAATCCTGCAAAATTATAACCGCGGCGACGACGTCTACCACGTTTTTGCGTTTTTTGCCGCGTGTGTTTGTGGCGTTGAGGTAATTGTGGGCGGTCACGGTCGTGCCGCGCTCGTCCTGCATTACGGTTTCGGTTCCCGTCAGCTCGCTGAGCTTTTCGGCGAACGCTCTCGCGTTCTGCGCGCTTTCTCCCTCGCTTCCGTCCATATTCTTCGGAAGTCCCACGACAATCAGCTCCGCATTCACTTCCTTTGCGGTTTGGGCGGTTTTTTTCAACAGCTTTTTCGGTGATTTTTCAAATATAACGGTGTGCGGAGAAGCCAAAAACTCGCTTTTGTCGCACACAGCCACGCCTGTTCTCGCTTTTCCCAAGTCAACCGACATTATAATCATAATATAATTCCTTTCGGGTTTTTATGTACATTATAATCCAAAAGCCGCAATATTACAATAAAACAATCTAAAAATTTTCACCCTTACACCGACAAATCCGTCGCGGCAAAGGCAATATAATTGAGGTAGACTCAATTAAGGAAGTATCAAAATGACGGATGTTAAAACAATGCGGCGCGCACGTGCCGCTCAAACTGATTTTATCAAGACCGCAGGGCTTAACGTGCTGTTTTTCGCCTGCGGAACGCTTATCACTCGCGGCGCGGTGCTCGGGGATATGGCTCCGTTCGGCAGCTCATACGCCGCTTCGGTTCCGAAGCGAAGGCTGATACCCTCGCTGCTCGGCACTGCTCTTGGTTATATTCTTTTAAAACCTTCGGACAGCTTCAGGTACATCGCGGTGATTATCGCAATCGGCTGCGCAAGGTGGCTTTTAAGCGACATCGGAAAAATCAGCACGTCAAAGCTGTTCGCTCCGCTCTGCGCGTTTATTCCGACGGCGGCTACGGGCATAGCCCTGTCGTTCGGCGGAGCAGGGACGATGGAAACTCTGACGGGCAGCCTGATTGAAGCCGCTTTGGCGGCAGTCGCGGCTTATTTTATATCGTACACCTTTCGGCTTTCCTACGGCAGGCGCGGACTGACGGCGTTCACGGCTCAGGAGACCGCCTGCGTTGTAATGACCGGCTGCGTGCTTATTTTGTCACTCGGTCAGGTTGCGATTGACAACGTATCGCTCGGCAGGATAATCGCGGTTATCGCCGTTATGCTCTGCGCGCGCAACGGCGGAGTCAACGGCGGAGCGGTCAGCGGAGCCTCAACAGGCGCGGTGTTCAGCCTTGCGCAGTTTGAGCAGGGCTTTATCTGCGGCGGATATTCGTTCGGCGGACTGATTGCCGGGCTGTTCTCTCCGCTCGGAAAAATCGCGACGGCACTGTCGTTTATCACGGCGGATTTTCTGATGAGCCTTGCCTTCGGCGGAGAAAAAATGAGCTCCGCAACGCTGATTGAGGGCGCGGTCGGAGCGGCGGTATTTTTGCTTTTGCCCAAGAGCGTAGATCGCTTTATCGCCCCGGTTTTCAACAAAGAGCGCGACGTTTCTCTCGGCGAAGCCCTGCGCAAAAATATTATCGCGCGGCTGGGCTTTACCTCGAGCGCGATCCGCAACGTCAAAAACGACGTAGAGAGCGTATCTAAAAAGATGGGGGAGATGTACTCGCCGACCTTCGAGTGGGTTTGCGAGAACACCGCCGCCGAGGTTTGCTCGGGCTGCGGACTGCGGATGTACTGCTACGAGCACCGCGGCGGAGTTACCAAGGACGACTTTTTCCGCCTTGAGGAGCACCTCAGCTCAAAAGGCAGTCTCACTGCTGAAGAGGTGGAAACGGCGTTTATCAAAAACTGCTGCAAAAAGAGCGAAATCGCGCAGAGTATGACGGAGAATTACAAAAAGCTCCTGTCAATGCAGGAAGCCGAGCGTCGTGTGGGCGAGCTTCGCGGAGTTGTGGCAGGTCAGTTTGCAGGCGTGAGCGATATTCTGAGCGACCTTTCAAAGGAGTTTTCGGCGGTAAAAAACAGCGACAGCGAGGCTGCGGAGCGGATTATCACCGAGCTTACAACCCTCGGCGCGTGTCCGCTGGAATGCTCCTGCCTTGAGGGCGAAAACGGCAGAATGAGGGTTGAGCTTATTTTAAGCGCGAAGGGTAAAAACCTAAAACGCGGTCAGCTCTCGCGGATAGTCTCGCGCTGCTGTCAGCGCAGGTTTGATTTGCCCTCGGTCACTGAGGAAAACGGCAGGATTTTGGCCGCGCTCTGCGAGCTTCCGCAGTACGATGTGGAAATCGGCACCGACCAGCACATCGCGGACAACGGCAAGCTGTGCGGCGACTGCATAGACTACTTCAACGACGGCCGCGGAAACACCTACGCCCTTGTCTGCGACGGAATGGGCACCGGCGGCAGAGCAGCGGTAGACGGAAATATGGCGTCGTCGGTGATGGGCAGGCTGCTGCGCTCGGGGCTGAGCGCGGACAGCTCGCTTCAAATCGTCAACTCGGCTTTGATGATTAAGAGCGACGACGAAAGCCTTTCGACGGTGGATTTGGCAGGAATCGATTTGTACACCGGCGCGGTGACGCTAAAAAAGGCAGGCGCGGCGGCTACATTCATCAAAAAGAGCGGCAGGGTAATCAAAAAGGAGATGTCCTCGCTGCCGGCAGGAATACTGAATAACATTAAATTCGCGGAGGACGCGGTAAATTTGACGGTCGGAGATATGGTGGTTATGGTTTCGGACGGAGCGATTACAGGCGATGACAAGTGGCTTGAAAAGCTGATAAAAACTTGGAACAAGGGCAGCACTCAGGAGCTTGCCCAAGCGGTTGTAGAGGAGGCGATTAAGCGCAGGGCGGAGAGCCGTGACGACGATATAACAGCCGTTGCAATCCGCCTTACGGAAAACTGAATTTTTCGCATAAAAAAAGTAGGGGTCGGTCGAGACGCGACCCCTACAATGTTTTAAGGTTTCTGTTTTAATTCATATAAACGCCGGAGTAAACGGGGATGTTGCTCTCGTTGTCAATCAGCATAAAGATGAACGGACGGTTAAAAATCAGCTCTGTATTTTTCGCGTTTTTCTGTACCGCCGAGCCCTGTGCCAAGGAACTGTCGGGCAGCTTGTCAGAGACGGTAGAAACGCCGATTTTGCTCAGGATGAAGCCGTTGTTCAGGCTGTACATACCGTCGAGTGCTACGCCCTTTGAGTGCGCGAAATTGCCGAAATCGGACTTGTCCGAAAACAGCGTGTAAAGTCCGGTTTTCTGCATAACCTCCGCCATTGTCTCGGGCTTTTCCTTTGCCGGAATCTCAAACTGCGGAACGCTTGAGTTCGCGTTTGAGGTGACGTTGAAGCTGTCGAGCAGCCTCATATACTCAACGCTGTCAAAGGTCTTGATGTAGTCAGCGATTTTTACGTTTTCGTTCGGCATAATCAGAACCAGCTTAAGCGGATTTTTGGCGGTGTATTTTATAATTCCCTGCGCCGTGTCGGAGTGGATGTAGCTGTCGGTCGATTTCATAAACACCGTATCTTTATCGCCGAATTTGCCCTGCGATAAATCATCCGCGCCGTAAGGAGCAAGCCAAAGGTCGTTAAAGCTCAGGCTGTCCTCGGATACAAGCGAGCCGTCCTTTTTAAGCGGAGTGGCGTTTGCCGCTTGGTTTGAGTTAAACAGCTTGTCAAGCTCAGCCGCGGCACTGTCGCCGGCAAAGTCCAGCCTTACCGCCTGCGCTCCGTAAAAGTCGGCGTTAGCCTGCAAAAACGCGGTCTTGACGTCGGTGTTGTTGTTTATAAGCAGCGCGTCGTCAAATCTCATAAACGCAGTTGTTTCTGCTTTTTTGCCGCTAAGCTCGTCGGTCTTTTTGCTCTCGGCTTCGGCAACCGACTCCAGCCTGCTCTTGAAGTAGGACGAGCAGGTGTTGAGGTTTTCAACCGATAGGTCCGTGCCGAGCGCGAGCATAATTTCTGACAGGGTATCGCCCTTCGCGCCGTTGGCGACCAGCGAGAGCGACAGGGCGTTTGAAGCCGGCGAGAACACGAACGAGCCGTCATTTTGCGCGGCGTAGTTCCTGAACAGCTTTAGCTCGTAGCCCATAATCAGGTTTGCGTATGTGTTGTAAGCGGTGGGCGGCTCAGCCGCGCCGTCGCGGTAGTTGTATGTCTTTTCCGCGTCGCTGTTACGCGTGTATTTTGACGACAAAACCTCGCCCTTGCTAAAGCCGTCTGAGCTTGAGCAGGCGCAAAGTCCGGTTGTGATTAAAGCGGCGCACATCAGCGCGGAAACCAATCTTTTCTTCATATTTTATTCCTTGCCGCAGAGCTTTTTCGCGAGCTTGAATATATCCTCTGCCGCGTTCGGGAAAGCGAGCCTTTTGCAGTTTTCCTTCATCTCCTGCAGCCTTCCGGGAGACTTCAAAAGCTCCATAATCTGCTCCGCGCCGCGTTCCTCTTCAATCAAAATCGCGGCGTTCTGCGCGAGCAGAAAATCTACGTTGTCCTTTTCCTGACCGGGGAAGGCACTGTAAATTGCCATCGGCAGGTGGCAGGCGATACTCTCGGTAACGGTCAGTCCGCCGGGCTTGGTGACAATCAAATCGGCGATGTGCATATAGTCCTCGACGTTATCGACAAAGTACAGCAGCTTTGTTCGTTTTCCGGTTTTGAGCTTCTGAATTTTCTTGTCGAAGCTGTCGAACAGCTTTATGTTTCTTCCGGTAATTACAATGAGCTGAATTTTCTCTTTCCTCTTTGCAAGCTGCTCGTAAAAGTTCAGCACTCCGGTAACGCCGAACGAGCCTGCCATAAGCAGAACCGT
>CAMNHG010000109.1 GCA_946539105.1 uncultured Clostridia bacterium
CCGTCAAATATATATTGTCAAAGGCAGACAAAATATCCATAAAATCGGTTACGGGTACTGCCGTGCCTTCTTTTATCCTCGCGTTAGAACCCTCGTTTTGAGGGCTGTTGTTGCCGAGCAGGGCAAAAAGCTCCTTGCCCATTTCGAGAGCGTAGTTTGCGGTTATAAGCGAACCGCTCTTTATGCCCGATTCAATAATCAATACTCCGTTTGACAGTGCCGCGATAATTCTGTTCCTCGCGGGAAACTGATAACCTATCGGCGGAGTATCGGGCGGATACTCGGATATTAACGCGCCGTCCTTTGTGATAGCGTCGCGCATATCCTTATTCTGCGGCAGGTAATTATAGTTTATGCCGCAGCCTAAAACACAGACAGTCTTGCCTTTTGCGGCAAGCGAACCCCTGTGAGAAGCGCAGTCCACGCCAAGCGCGCCACCGCTCACGGTAATTACACCGCACTTTGAGAGCGCGTAACCGAATTTATAAGCGTTACGCGTTCCGTAATTTGACGCCCTTCGCGTGCCGACAATGCCGATTGAAAGCGTGTTGTCAATATCGGGCAATTTACCGCTTACATACAAAACCGCCGGTGAGGCGTAAATATTGCGCAGACATTCGGGATAAACAGAATCGTCAATACAGATTATCGAATACCCGAGTTCCTCGCAACGCATTATAATTTTATCTGCCTCGCTCTTTTTAGTGCTTTTGAGCTTATTTATATCGCCGTCTGAGAGCACACCGCAAAAACGCCATTCCTTCTCTCCTCCGAGACAGAACTCGGCGATATCGGTGTAAAGCTCATACAGCTTATTGATTTTGTCAGTGTTGTAACCCAAAGACAGGGTAATCCAAATCCAGTAACGGGCGTTTTTAGAAATCATTTTACCATTTCCCAAATAATAATTGAGGCGGCGGTTGAGGCGTTGAGCGACTCGGCTTTTCCGCCCATAGGGATTGTAATTTTATGATTGCAGGCGTTTACGGCACTTTCTGTAAGTCCGTTGCCCTCGTTGCCGATAACGGCAACGGAAGATTCTGCAAAGCTGATATTTGTAATCGGCTCAGCGTCTTTATCTACCACGGCGGCGTAAGAAGTCAAATCCGGATATTCCGAAAGAAACTCAGCGATACCGCTCACGGTATAAAACGGAAGTCTGAACACCGCACCCATACTGCCACGCACGACCTTTGGATTATAAACATCACAGCAGTCAAATGTCAATATAACCGCAGAAACACCAAACGCCTCGGCTGTACGCAGTACCGTTCCGAGATTGTTGGGATCCTGCAGATTTTCGAGCGCAATGAATTTTCCGCCATTCTTTATTTTATCAAACTCAGTGACTTTGTCAAGTGTTTTTATCACACAGAGCACGCCCTGGGGAGTTTGAGTGTCGCTTATATGGCTGAAAATCTCGTTTGTTACAATAAAAGATTTACCGGCTTTTTCGCATAACTCCCCTATTTTTTCGGGATGCTTATCAAGCGCGTCAGATGTAACAAAAACAATTTCAATATCAGCTCCGCTCAAAAGAGCGTCATAGCAAACCCTTAGCCCCTCGGCGACAAACTGCCCCGATTTGCGCCTGAACTTCGCGCTGTTAATTAATTTTACAGTGTTTTTTATGTTGATGTTATCCTTGCTGGAAAGTGAAAGCATTATATTCTCCGTTAAAATAGTATAAAAGCGTTTGGGAATCCCAAACGCCTATACAATTAAATATTAAGCATTTTTTGCCTGTTCAACAAGTGCTGTAAAAGCAGCGGGATCTGAAATTGCGATTTCAGAAAGCATTTTACGGTTAAGAGTGATGTTAGCCTTCTTAAGTCCGTTCATAAATGTTGAATAGTTTGTGCCGTTAGCCTTGCAAGCAGCAGAAATACGGGTAATCCAAAGACGACGGAAATCTCTCTTTCTCTGCTTACGTCCGATATATGCGTAGTTGCCGGATTTCATTACGGCCTGTTTAGCCATCTTAAAGTGCTTGGATTTTGCACCCCAGTAACCCTTGGCGAGCTTTAAAATCTTTTTTCTTCTCTTGCGAGTCATCATCGCACCTTTTACTCGTGCCATTATACATTACCTCCGATATTTTGAAATAAATTAAGCGAATTTAGTTAAGCGAAAATTATTTGTAAGGAATAAGACGCTTAATCTGCGGTGTGTTTGTCTTGTCAGCAACAGTTGTCTGACGCAAACCTCTTTTACGCTTTGTTGTCTTTTTGTTCAAGATATGGCTTTTGTTAGCGTGAGCACGAATAACCTTTCCGTTCTTGGAAAGTTTAAAGCGCTTTTTTGCACCGCTGTGTGTTTTAATTTTAGGCATTTTTATATCCTCCCTTGAATAATTTACTTGTTAATGCAAGCTGAAAAAGGCTTACTTGTTCGGCTTTGGCGCAAGAAACATAAGCATTTGGCGGCCTTCGAGCTTAGCGGGCTTTTCAACTACAGCGACCTCCGAGCATGCGTCGGCAAAACGCTTCATTGTTTCAAGTCCTATTTCGGGATGTCCCATCTCTCTTCCGCGGAAGCGGATAGAAACCTTAACCTTATCGCCGTGCTTAATAAACTTAAGGGCGTTGTTGAGCTTTGTGTTAAAATCGTGAGTGTCAATATTAAGCGAAAGTCTTACTTCCTTAATGTCAACAATATGCTGATTCTTTCTGGCTTCCTTTTCCCTTTTTGACTGTTCAAAGCGATATTTTCCGTAGTCCATAATTTTGCAAACGGGCGGTTTACTCTGCGGAGCAATCTTAACCAAATCAAGGTTCTTTTGCTCTGCGATTTCAAGAGCCTGTTTAGCGGACATAATTCCAAGCTGTTGGCCGTCAGAACTGATTACTCTCAGCTCCGCGTCACGGATTTCTTCGTTAATCTGAATGTTGTTATCCTTCTTGCCGATTGTTAAGCACCTCCAAAGCACTGATTAGAAAAATAATAATGCGGACAGAAATACATCCGTCCGCATAACAATACACTAAACACACTAAAATAGGAAATAGCATTGTATTGACCCGTGCAGACGGTACCCCACAGGTGAAAGCATTTCTGCTCTGCTTTATTTTACCGGTTAATTATATAACAGAATTATAAGAATGTCAAGTGTTTATTGATTATTTTTTCAAATTCTCGTAAATAAGGTTTACTACCCTGTCGGTTGACTTGCCGTCGCGGTAGTCAAAGAACATATCCGCAAAGGGCTTAATGCGCTCTGTGCAGTAGTCCTCTTTGTTTATAGCGTCAATCAGCTGTTCGGTTGAGTAAACAATCTTACCCGGTGCGTACAGCTTAAAATCAAAGTAGAAGTCGCGCTCGTTGATGTATTTTTCAAGGTCAAATACATAGAAAAGCATCGGGATATCAATGAGTGACGCCTCGAATACAAGCGAGGAGTAGTCGGTGATGATAACGTCTGTAACAAAGAGCAGGTCGTTAAGCTCGTTATCCTCTGAAAGGTCAATTACCCTGTCGGCGTACTTTTCGGGGATGGGCTGAATGTCCTCAACAAAGGGATGATGCTTAACGATAATCGCGTAATCATCGGGGATTTTAGAGCATACCTCGTCGATATCAAACATCTCTGTAGGATAAAACGCGGTCTCCTTAACCATTCCTCTAAAGGTCGGCGCGAAAAGGATAATCTTTTTGCCGAAGAACTCGGGATGCTCATTAAAGAACTTATCGCGTGCCTTTTGCTTGTACTCCTCGTCAAAGAACACATCGGTTCTGGGAATACCCGTAGCCACAACCCTGTCGGTAGCGATACCGAAGCCCTCGGAATGACACTTTTTGCAGTACGTAGAGCTGACTGTAACGTAATCGTAGCTTCTGTGGTTTCTTGTAGCCTGAGGTGAACCCTTCGGCTTTGAAAGTCTGGTAAAGCCGAAGGTCTTAAACGCTCCGCAGGCGTGCCAAAGCTGGAACAGTGTAGTATCTCTGCGAAGATTAATATAGTGAATCTGCGGAGTAAATTCATCGAGAATTACAACCTTGCTGGTAGCGCAGGCTTTTGTAAACTTCAAAATCTCTCCGAATGTCATCTCAACAATAGTATGATCGTTAAGAATAAAGTTTATATCAAGGCTTTTATCGTCCTTGAGCTTGTCATAAACAAAGGCGAAGTTACCCGATAAATCATCGCGTCTGAGCGAAATAAAGGTAATTCGGTTGTCCTTAATTTTGAATATATTGAAAAAGTCATAGCAACGGCAGAAAATGTATCTTTTTACCTTCCAAAGTGCCAAATCGGTGGTTGATACCCTTGAAAAACGCCAGAATATATACGCAAAAAAGCGTCTTACCGGGCTTTCGTCGTTAAAACGTGCCGGAAGAAGCAGCACGCCCGAAAAGCGCAGAATCGCCTCGATTATAAACAGAGGGAACATCACTACCGCAACGGCAAATTCAATAATCTTTACAATGCCGTTAATAAGTCCGACAATGAACCTTGCCGCGGGGGTGTGAACAATTCTTCTTCTGTTCGGATAAAAATCATAATGGTTGCCGTTTATTTTTATTCTGTAGTTTTTGTCGTCGGTCTCGAACAGCTCGGGAGTTAAGTCGACATTGATTTTCTCCTCGTAAAAATCAGCGAAACCGAGATTAAAGTACATATTAAAGGGCTTATAACTGTTGCGGGTTTTCCAAAACAGATAATTAAGCGTGTATATGTACTTGCCCGAAAAGAACACCTTGCCGTCAATATGAGTAACGTTAGTGAGTACAAACGGAATACGCCTGTCCTCTTTACCGTTGTCAAAGTGCATAACCAGCTTAGGATTTGATAAAAAGTGAGAATTAATACTCGGATCGGCAATAGAACCCATAACGGTAAGAGTCATCTTATTTTTTTCAATTATAAGCTCTTTTACCTGAATTTGATATTCCACAAAAGCACCTCTGTAATCAAATACTTACTCAACAAGTTTATTCATTCTTTCAACGCTGTCCTCGAGCTTTAATCCCTTTTGATACAGCGACGAAGAACCGGCAACAAACATATCCGCGCCGTTTTCGCGCATTTTTTTGCACAAATCCCAGCT
>CAMNHG010000110.1 GCA_946539105.1 uncultured Clostridia bacterium
GGATTGTACTGGATGGTCGTGTAGAAGTACGCGAACATCAAAATAAGGATGAAGTACAATATGATGTAGAGCGGATTTGTTGAGTTAAACGCGTTGAAGAACGCGCCCCAGAAGCCGTCCTTGATGTTGAGGAACAAATTAATTGTGCTGGGGATTGAAAGAATCGAGCTTGCGAAGATGATCGGGAGTACGCCGCCGAGCGCGACCTTGATGGGAAGGTGGCTTGACTGACCGCCGTACATCTTTCTGCCGACTACGCGCTTTGCGTACTGAATGGGGATTCTTCTCTCACTATCCTGCATAAATGTGATAAGCCAGATAATAGCGAGGAACATTACTACCCAAATGATTACGAAAGCGAAGTACCTGGGCTGCGCGCTGCCTGTTGTGCCGTCGCCCGAACCGAGGTTCCAGATAGAAATAAGGTCGTGGATGGTTGCGGGGAAACGCGCAACGATACCGGCGAACAACAGAATTGAGATACCGTTTCCGATACCGTTCTTGTTGATCTGCTCGCCGAGCCACATCATAAGCGCGGTACCTGCGGTAAATACAAGCACGATTACGATACCTGCGAATACCATTGAGAAGCCCTCGTTGTAAACGGTGATATGCGCGCCGTCGGAGCTTGTGGTATTCTTCAGATAGAAGAAGTACGCCGTACCCTGAATAAGTCCCAGGGCAACCGTGGTGTAACGGGTGATTGTACCGATTTTACGTCTGCCTGCCTCGCCCTCTTTTGAAAGTCTTTCAAGAGCAGGGATGGCAACGCACAAAAGCTGAATGATAATCGAGCTGTTGATGTACGGTGTAATACCCATCGCGAACAGTGTGGCGTTTGAGAACGCGCCGCCCGAAAGTGTGTTCAGGTACGCGATCATATTTGAGCCCGTGTCGGTAACGTCCGTTGCCGGAGCCATTACCTGAGCGAGCACGTTTGAATCCAGAAACGGAACGGGGATAACCGAGCCGATTCTGAACACGATGATGATTAAAAGTGTGAATAAGAGCTTTCTGCGCAGGTCGGGGATTGACCACGCGTTTTTCATAATCTTAAACAATTAAACCACCTCTGCCTTTCCGCCTGCAGCCTCGATTGCCGCCTTAGCTGATTCGGAAAAAGCAGAAACCTTAACGGTGAGTTTTTTGTCGAGCTTGCCGTTGCCGAGCACCTTGACCGCGTCAAAGCTGCCCTTTACAACGCCTGCCTCAACAAGTGCCTGGGCGTCTACAGTGTCGCCGTCGTTAAACTTTCTGTTCAACGCGCTGAGGTTAATAGCAACCACGTTCTTAGCAAAGATGTTGTTGAAACCTCTTTTGGGGACGCGGCGTTGAAGCGGCATCTGACCGCCTTCAAAACCCGGACGGATGCTTCCGCCTGAACGGGATTTCTGACCCTTCTGTCCCTTGCCGGATGTTTTTCCCCATCCTGAGCCGTGACCTCTGCCGATTCTCTTCGCGCCCTTCTTAGAGCCGGGAGCCGGTGAAAGTTCATTTAACTTCATAAGTTCGCACCTCCTTGCTTACGCTTCACTAACCTCTACGAGGTGGATAATTTTTGCTACCTTGCCTTTTGTCTGAGGATTGTCGGGCTGGGTTGTTGTGTCGCCGATTTTCTTCAGACCAAGCGCGTGGGCGGTTGCAATCTGATCTTTTTTAGAGCCGATAAGGCTTTTTACTAACTTAATTGTCACTTTTGCAGCCTCCCTTATTAAAGAATTTCCTTAACGGATTTACCGCGGATTGCGGCAACTTCCTCTGCTGTTCTGAGAGCTCCGAGACCCTGAAGGGTAGCTCTTACAACGTTGCAGGGGTTATTTGAGCGGAGAGCCTTTGTTCTGATGTCCTTGATGCCTACAGCCTCAACAACCGCACGAACGGGGCCGCCCGCGATTACGCCGGTACCGGGTGCGGCAGGCTTCATCAAAACTCTGCCCGCGCCGAACTCGCCGATAATCTCGTGAGGAATTGTAGTACCTCTGAGCGAAACCTTCATAAGGTTCTTCTTGGCGTCCTCAATACCCTTGCGGATCGCGTCGGGTACCTCGCCCGCCTTACCGATACCGAAACCAACGGTTCCGTTACCGTCGCCTACGACTACCAAAGCCGCAAACTTAAAGATACGGCCGCCCTTAACCGTCTTTGATACACGGTTAATGGTAACAACTCTTTCCTTTAATTCGCCTTGTGCTTCTACTTTATTAGCCAAAGTTATTCCTCCTGTTCCTTAGAAATTGAGGCCGCCCTCGCGAGCGCCTTCGGCCAATTCCTTAACACGGCCGTGATAGATGTTACCGCCTCTGTCGAATACAACGTCGACGATGTTCTTTTCCTTAGCACGCTCTGCTACGAGCTTGCCGACAGCCCTTGCTGCCTCTTTGTTTCCGCCGTTACCTGTGATGGACTTGTCAAGGCTTGAAGCCTGCGCAAGTGTAACACCGGCTACGTCATCAATAATCTGAGCGTAGATGTTATTGGTGGAGCGGAATACGCACAAACGCGGACATTCTGCTGTGCCGCTGATCTTTGAGCGGACTCTTTTATGGCGCTTTGCGCGTGCCTTTTTTGTATCAGGTCTGCTTACCATTATTTTTCACTCCTTAATTATTTACCCTTACCGGCCTTGCCTTCCTTGCGGCGGATATACTCGTCAACGTATCTGATACCCTTGCCCTTATACGGCTCGGGCGGACGTTTCTCTCTGACTTCGGCAGCAAACTGACCAACCTTTTGCTTATCAATGCCGACAATCTTGATTGTGTTGGGATCGGGAACTTCAATCTTGATGTCCTGTGTATCCTCAACGATAACCTGGTGTGAATAACCAAGGTTCATAACGCACTTGTTACCCTGCTTCTGAACACGGTAACCAACGCCGTTAACCTTAAGCTCCTTAGTGTAGCCCTCTGTAACGCCTACAACCATATTGTGAATGAGCGTTCTTGTCAGGCCGTGGAGCGAGCGGTTTTCTTTTCTGTCATCGGGACGTGTAACCTCAACGGAACCGTCCTTGATTTCTACTGTCATATTCTGGTTGTAAGCGAAATCGAGTGTTCCCTTAGGTCCCTTGACAGTGATTACGCCGTTCTCGACCTTAACGTCAACTCCGGCGGGAATATTTATAGGTTTTCTTCCAATTCGAGACATAATCGCACCTCCTCTTACCAAATGTAAGCGAGAACCTCGCCGCCGATGTGCTGCTTACGTGCCTCGCGGTCGGTCATAACACCCTTAGAGGTTGAAATAACCGCAACGCCGAGACCCTTCATTACCTTCGGCATATCCTCTGCATTACTGTATATACGCAAACCGGGCTTTGACACTCTTCTGAGACCGGTGATAACAGGTCTTTTGCCCTCAAGGTACTTAAGAGTAACCTTGATGATACCCTGCTTGCCGTCCTCGATAACGGTGAAATTCTTGATGTAGCCCTCGTCAAGAAGAATCTGACAGATTGACTTCTTGAGGTTTGAGGCGGGAATTTCAACAGAATCGTGCTTAGCTGCGTTCGCGTTACGAATTCTTGTAAGTAAATCAGCTATTGTATCTGTAATCTGCATTACCTTTTTTCCTCCTTGCTTACCAGCTTGCTTTCTTTACGCCCGGGATTTCGCCCTTGTAAGCGAGCTCACGGAAGCAAATACGACAAATACCATACTTGCGGAGGTAGGCGTGTGGTCTACCGCAGATGTTACATCTTGAGTATTCTCTTGTAGAGAACTTCTGCTTTCTCTGCTGCTTAACTTTCATTGCTGTCTTAGCCACAACAATCCCTCCTTACTTTGAAAACGGTGCGCCCATAAGCGTTAACAGCTCACGAGCCTCTTCGTCTGTGTTCGCTGTAGTAACAAAGCAAATGTCCATACCGCGAACCTTGTCAATCTTGTCATAATCAATCTCAGGGAAAATGAGCTGCTCTCTGAGACCCATATTGTAGTTGCCTCTGCCGTCGAAAGAGTTGGGGTTGATACCTCTGAAGTCTCTTACACGGGGGAGAGCTACGTTAAAGAATCTGTCGAGGAACTCGTACATTCTCTCGCCTCTGAGCGTAACCTTTACGCCGATGGGCATACCTTCTCTGAGCTTGAAGTTAGCAACTGACTTTCTTGCGTGGCAAACCAGGGGCTTCTGACCTGTGATTTGCGCAAGGTCCTTACAGATTGCGTCGATAGCCTTTGAGTTTTCTCTTGCTTCACCTGCGCCGACGTTGACAACGATCTTGTCAAGCTTCGGGATCTGCATAGTGCTCTTGTAGGAGAACTTGTTCATAAGAGCAGGTGCAACTTCTTTTACATAGTAATCTTTAAGTCTAGCCATTTCTTAAATCCTCCTTAAAGTGCTTCGCCGCACTTGGCGCATACTCTGCCCTTAGAGCCGTCGTCATAGAGCTTGTGAGCAACTCTTGTGGGTTTTTTGCAGCGGGGGCATACAATCTGAACCTTGGAAGCGTACATCGCGCCCTCGGCCTTGATGATTCCGCCCTGCTCACCCATTTTTCTGGGCTTAACGTGCTTGGATACCATATTGACTTTCTCTACGATAACCTTGCCTTCCTTGGGGCTTACGGCCATAACCTTGCCCTTTTTGCCCTTGTCTTTACCGCTGATAACGATAACGGTGTCGCCTGTTTTTACGTGAACTTTACTCATTGTGACACCTCCATTAAAGTACTTCCGGAGCAAGCGAGAGAATCTTCATATAATCCTTATCACGAAGCTCTCTTGCAACCGGTCCGAAGATACGAGTACCGCGGGGGTTCTTATCTTCCTTAATAATTACAGCTGCGTTTTCGTCGAAACGGATGTAGGTTCCGTCCTCGCGTCTTACGCCCTTAGCGGAACGAACAACTACAGCTCTTACAACGTCGCCCTTCTTAACAACGCCGCCGGGCGCTGCTTTTTTAACCGAAGCAACAATAACATCGCCAATGTTGGCGTATCTCCTGCGGGTACCGCCGAGAACACGAATGCACATAAGTTCCTTTGCGCCGGTGTTGTCGGCAACCTTGAG